>NZ_JAGYFX010000015.1:0-80963 GCF_019946615.1 Pseudomonas sp. BF-R-01 | reverse complement strand
CCAGCCGCACGAACAGCACCACCCGCACGTCGTCTTGCCATTGCTGACCGATGGCCACGCTGTCGGTGACTTGCGGGACTTTCTCCACCTGACGGTAAATTTCCGCCGTGCCGATGCGCACGCCGCCGGGGTTGAGTACCGCATCCGAGCGTCCGTGAATCATCATCGCGCCGTGAGCCAATTGTTCGGCGTAGTCGCCCTGGGCCCAGACGCCGGGGAACAGGCTGAAATAAGACGCGCGCAGTTTTTCCCCGGTCGGGTCGTTCCACAGGCCGACGGGCATGGCCGGAAAGTGTCGGGTGCAGACCAGCTCACCTTTTTCGCCAATCACCGCGCGGCCGGCATCGTTCCAGACTTCGACCGCCATCCCCAGGCTCTTGCCCTGGATTTCGCCGCGACGCACCGCCAGCAGCGGATTGCCGTTCACGAAGCACGAAACGATGTCGGTGCCGCCGGACATCGACGCCAGGCACAGGTCGGCCTTGAGGTCACGGTAGACGTAGTCGTAGCTTTGCGGCGATAGCGCCGAGCCGGTGCACAACAAGGTTTTTAGCGTGCCGAGATCATGGCTTTGCCGAGGCTTCACGCCGTTGCTTTCCAGGGTCGCAAGGTACTTGGGACTGGTGCCGAACACGCTGATGCGTTCGTCGTCGATCAGGTCGATCAAGCGCTCCGGGCCGGGATGAAATGGCGAGCCGTCGTACAGCACCACGGCGCTGCCGACGGCCAGGGCTGACACCAGCCAGTTCCACATCATCCAGCCGCAAGTGGTGTAGTAAAACAAGCGGTCGCCGGGCCCGAGGTCGCAATGCAGGCCGTGTTCCTTGACGTGCTGCAACAGCACGCCGCCGGTGCTGTGGATGATGCATTTGGGCACGCCGGTGGTGCCGCTGGAATAGAGGATGTACAGCGGATGGGCGAAAGGCACGGCAACAAAATCCGGCTCGCCGCCCGGTTCGTAGAACGCATCCCAAAGCGTCACGCCTGCGTGGGTGCGGAAGTCTTTGATGTGCGTCTGGGGGCGTGCGTAAGGCACCACGATCAGCTGTTGCAGCGACGGCAGGCGTTCAAGGATTTCGTTGACCTTGGGGCTCTGGTCGATGTCTTTGCCGGCATAACGGTAACCGGCGCAGGTGATCAGCACTTTCGGTTCGATCTGGCCGAAGCGGTCGATGACGCCCTGGGTGCCGAAGTCCGGCGACGAACAGGACCAGATCGCCCCGAGGCTGGTGGTGGCGAGCATGGCGACCAGGGTTTGCCAGGTGTTCGGCATGCACGCGGCGACGCGGTCGCCAAGACCGACACCGACGGCGATCAAGCTGTTTTGAAAACCGGCGACATGCTCGGCCAGTTCGGCCCAGGTCAGTTGTTCGCGCTGGCCGTTTTCACCGATCGCTATCACGGCGACGGCATCGTCACGACGGCGCAGCAAGTGTTCGGCAAAGTTCAGGGTGGCGCCGGGAAACCACTGGGCGCTGGGCATGTGATCGCCTTCGATCAGTACGGTGTCCGGTTGCGTGTGGAAACGGATGTCGAAGAAATCGACGATGGCTTGCCAGAAATCGACCCGTTGATCGATGGACCATTGGTGCAGGGCGGTGTAGTCGGCAATGTCGAGGTGGTGGCGCTGATTGATGGAGCGCCGGAAGGCATCCATGCGGGTCTTGGCGATGCGTTTGGCGTCAGGTTGCCAGAGGATGTCGGACATTTTTTGCCTCTTCTTTTTCTATTTCGAGATCCAATCGCCGGCAAGCCGGCTCCTACAGGTTATCGGTGTTTTCATGAACGACGCACGACCTGTAGGAGCTGGCTTGCCAGCGATGAACGATAACGCGGTCCAGTGGCTGATTACTGCGCCAACCACCCACCATCTATATTCCACGCCGCGCCCCGCACCTGGCTACCGGCCTCACTGCACAAAAACAGCACCAGTTCACCCAGCTGAGGCGGCGTAACGAACTCCAGCGACGGCTGCTTCTCGGCCAGCAAATCGTGCTGCGCCTGCTGCGGATCAACCCCTTTGGCGATGCGGTCGTCAATCTGCTTCTGTACCAACGGCGTCAATACCCAGCCTGGGCAGATGGCGTTGCAGGTGACGTTGGTCGTGGCGGTTTCCAGGCCGACCACCTTGGTCAAACCGATCACCCCATGCTTGGCCGCGACGTAAGCCGCCTTGCCCACCGAACCGACCTGGCCATGCACCGAAGCGATATTGATAACCCGTCCCCAACCCTTGGCACGCATGCCCGGCAAGCTCAAACGGGTGCTGTGAAACACCGACGACAAGTTGATCGCAATGATCGAATCCCAGCGCTCCACGGGGAAATCTTCCACCGACGCCACGTGCTGAATGCCGGCGTTGTTGACCAGAATGTCCACGCCGCCGAACTCGCGCTCGGCGTAGGCGATCATGTCGGCAATCTGCGCCGGGTCGCTGACATCGGCGGGGTGATGACCGACCTTGCCGCCGAACTGTTCAACCTCGGCAATCACTGTGGAGGCATCGCCGAAACCGTTGAGAATCAGGTTGGCGCCAGCCTTGGCCAGGCTGAGGGCGATGCCCAGGCCGATGCCGCTGGTGGAGCCGGTGACCAGTGCGGTCTTGCCTGAAAGAGTCGTCATGAATACCTCACACAATGCCAGTGGCGTAGAAAGTACCGATCACCACAAAAACCGCCAGGGTCTTGATCAGCGTAATACAGAAAATGTCTTTGTAGGCTTCGCGGTGGGTCAGGCCGGTCACCGCCAGCAAGGTGATGACCGCGCCGTTGTGCGGCAGGGTGTCCATGCCGCCACTGGCCATCGCGGCGACGCGGTGCAGCACTTCCAGGGGAATGTTGGCCGCATGGGCCGCAGCGATGAAGTCATTGGCCATGGCCGCCAGCGCAATGC
This sequence comes from Pseudomonas sp. BF-R-01, assembly GCF_019946615.1. Lineage (NCBI taxonomy): Bacteria > Pseudomonadati > Pseudomonadota > Gammaproteobacteria > Pseudomonadales > Pseudomonadaceae > Pseudomonas > Pseudomonas sp. BF-R-01. The sequence continues at coordinate 78,071 of NZ_JAGYFX010000015.1, read as the reverse complement.
TCATGCCGCCCGATGCAGAGCCGGTGATGCCGGCCAGCAGGGTCACGGTGATCGCTTCGTTGACCAGCGGGTTGGGAATGCTTTTGAGCCAGTCGGCCAGCACCAGAAAGCCCGGCAAGGACGCGATCACCGCACCAAAACCGTATTCAGACGCTGTATTCATCGCTGCCAGCAATGAACCGCTGACTGCACTTCTGCTGCCTTCGGCCAACTTGCCGCGAATCGCCTGGAAGCCGAACACCAGCACCATGATGATGCCGACCAGCAAGGCAGCCTGAACTGCCCAGATCGCCGTGAGTTTGGCGACATCGGTGGTTACCGGTGCGGCCATGCCTGGCAGCGCGAGGCTGTGGGTCTTGCCGTACCACTGGGGAATCCACTGGGTAAACAACAGGTTCATGATGCCGACGGCCAACAGCGGCGACAGCGCGATCCATGGATTCGGCAGTTTGATATCGGCAGCGGTTTCCGGCTCGTTGCGCAGGTCGGTGCCGTAGCCTTCACCCGAAAGCTGAGCCTTGTTGCGCTGGCGCTGCAGAAACGCCATGCCGGCGCAGACCACGAAGATTGCGCCGATCAAACCCAGCCACGGCGCCGCCCACGCGGTGGTGTTGAAGAAGGTGCTGGGGATGATGTTCTGGATTTGCGGGGTGCCGGGCAGGGCGTCCATGGTGAACGAGAAGGCGCCGAGGGCGATGGTCGCCGGGATCAGGCGCTTGGGAATATTGCTCTGGCGGAACATCTCGGCCGCGAACGGGTAGACCGCAAACACCACCACAAACAGCGACACGCCGCCGTAAGTGAGCAGGGCGCAAACCAGCACGATCACCAGCATCGCCTGACGGGTGCCGAGCAGGCGAATCGCCGCCGCAACGATGGAGCGCGAGAAACCCGACAGCTCAATCAGCTTGCCGAACACCGCACCGAGCAGGAACACCGGGAAATACAGTTTGATGAAGCCGACCATTTTCTCCATGAACACCCCGGTGAAAGCAGGGGCGACGGCGGAAGGGTCGGTGAGCAGGACGGCGCCGAGGGCGGCAATCGGGGCAAAAAGGATAACGCTGTAGCCACGGTAGGCCGCGAGCATCAGCAGCGCGAGGGCTGCCAAGGCAATGATCACACTCATGGTGTGTCTCCTGGATTGTTATTTTTGTGGGGTGAAACGGTGTGAGGGAGGGCTTTAGCGAGATTTGTGCCAAGGTGGTAACATGTTGAAATATAAGGATATTTATTGTTTTTTCAGAGGCAAATGAGCGTATTTGTCTCTGTTTTGAGATTTTTTGTGATGTTGAGGGCCTCATCGCCGGCAAGCCGGCTCCTACAAGAGATCGCATTCACAACGCGCACCCTGTAGGAGCCGGCTTGCCGGCGATGAGCGCGCAGCGCTCCGAGGGGATGTCTAACAATGGAGATGCATGTCTCTTTATTGAGACTCTGCAATCCCCAATGCCACCATTTTCTTGTACAACGTCGACCGCCCAAGCCCCAGCCGCGCCGCCGCCTCAATCACTTTCCCCCCGCATTGCGCGAGGGCCGATTCGATCAACTGCCGGTCAAACCGTTCACGCGCCTCACTGAACATCTCGTGTGCCACCGACTCAACCTTTAAAGGCGCCACACGCTCCACCGGCGTAAACGTACCAATCGCCGCGCGGATATCGGTCGCGTTCAGCATCAGATCGTCACTGAGCAATGCCGCCCGTTCCAGCACGTTGCGCAGCTCGCGAATGTTCCCCGGCCAGGCGTGTCGGGCCAGCAACTCCAGCGCTTCGAGGTTCAGCTCGTGCTGACTGCGCAACTCCTCAAGGATGGCTTCACTGAGTGCCGGCAAATCATCGAGACGATCACGCAGCGGCGGCACCTGGATCGGCAGCACGTTGAGGCGGTAATACAAATCGGCGCGAAACTCGCCGCGTTTGATCGCCGCTTCAAGGTCGGTGGAGGTCGCGGCGATCACCCGCACATCGCTCTGAATCACTTCGTTGGACCCGACCGGTTCGAATTCCTTTTCCTGCAACACCCGCAGCAGCTTGCTTTGCAGCGGCAGCGGCATGTCGCCGATTTCATCGAGAAACAGCGTACCGCCCTGAGCAATCTGCAACTTGCCGACGCGACCCTTGCGATCGGCGCCGGTAAACGCGCCGGGGGCGGTGCCGAAGAATTCGGCCTCGAGCAGCGCCTCGGGAATCGCTGCGCTGTTGATGCTGACGAAAGCCTTGTGCGCACGGGGTGATGCGCCATGAATCGCCTGCGCCAGCAGCTCTTTGCCGGTGCCGGTTTCGCCGAGCAGCAAAACCGGGGAATCAGCACTGGCACTGCGTCGGGCGCGGCGTTTGACTTCGAGGCTGGCCGCGCTGGTGCCGATAAAATGTGCGAAGTTGTACTTGGTCTGCCGCGCCCGCAGCAGCGAGCGGGTGGAGGCGAGTTCTTCCTGCATGCTCATGTAGCGTTTGAGCATCGGTGACAGGCTGCGCAACTCATCGAACAACGCGAAACCGATGGCGCCGATCACCACGCCGGCGTCGTCGTGGATCGGCAGGCGCATCACCACCAACGGTTCCTTGGGGGTGTCCTGCATGTCGAGCAGAATCGGTCGGCCGGTGCGCACCACTTCCCGCAGCAGGCTGCCGGGGATCACACTTTCGCAGGCCTTGCCGATGGCCACTTCCGCCGATTCCAGACCGAAGCGTCGGGCATAACGTTCGTTCATCCAGACGATGTTCGCGTCGCGATCGACAATCACCGTGCCTTCACTGGACTGCTCGATGATCTCGAACAGCGAACGGATCGCCAACAGACGAACGCGCTGGTAATCCTTGAGGCTTTCGGTGGTGTTCATAGTGCAGATCCTGATTGTGTATTGCTTGGTCCGGCCTCTTCGCGGGCAAGCCTCGCTCCTACAGGGGATCGCGTTCACCTGTAGGAGCGAGGCTTGCCCGCGAAGGCAGCGACGCGATTTATGCCTGTTGCAGATGCGCCGCCGCCAACAGCTCTTTGGTGTACGGATGCTGCGGTGAATCAAACACGTCGTGGCTGGCGCCGCTTTCCACCACTTTGCCGTCCTTGATCACGATCATGTCGTGGGCGAGGGCGCGCATCACCGCCAGGTCGTGGCTGATAAACAGGTACGTCAGGCCGTGTTTTTCCTGAAGCTGGCGCAGCAGTGCGACCACTTGTTTCTGCACGGTGCGGTCCAGCGCCGAGGTCGGTTCGTCCAGCAGGATCAGCGCCGGTTTCAGCACCAGCGCCCTGGCGATGGCGATGCGTTGGCGCTGGCCACCGGAGAATTCGTGGGGGTAGCGATGGCGGCTTTGCGGGTCGAGGCCGACTTCCTGCAAGGCCCGAATCACTTCGGCCTTGCATTCGTCCGCCGTCAACTGGCTGTGCACTTCCAGGCCTTCACTGATGATTTGTGCCACGGACATCCGTGGGCTGAGGCTGCCGAAAGGGTCCTGGAACACCACCTGCATTTTCTTGCGCCATGGCCGCAGTTGCTTTTGCGTCAGGCCGTCCAGCGCCTGGCCCTGAAAGCGAATGCTGCCTTCGGAGTCGAGCAGGCGCAGGATCGCCTGTCCCAGTGTCGACTTGCCCGAGCCGGACTCACCGACAATGCCCAATGTCTTGCCGCGCTGGACATTCAGGCTGATGCCGTCCACGGCATGCAAGTACGTTTTGCGCTGAAACAGCCCGCCACCGAGGGGGAAGCGCACGCAAAGATTGTCCACTTCCAGAACGTTCTCGCGCTCGTCACGGGGCAGCGCCTGGCCTTCCGGTTCGGCGTTCAGCAGTACGCAGCTGTAGGGATGTTTCGGCTCGGTGAACAGCGTTTCGCACGGCGCCTGTTCGACGATTTCCCCGGCCTTCATCACGCACACACGCTGAGCGATGCTGCGCACCAGATTGAGGTCATGGCTGATCAGCAGCAATGACATGCCGAGCCGCTGTTGCAGGGACTTGAGCAGGATCAGGATCTTGCGCTGCACCGTAACGTCGAGCGCGGTGGTGGGCTCGTCGGCGATCAGCAACTCCGGCTCGCAGGCCAGCGCCATGGCGATCATCACCCGTTGCCGCTGGCCGCCGGACAGTTGATGCGGATACGCCTTGAGCCGCTCTTTGGGTTTCTGTATGCCCACGAGGTGCAGCAGCTCCAGAATCCGCTCCTGCGCAGCTTTGCCGGTCAGGCCCTTGTGCAGCAGCAGGGTTTCACCGATCTGCTTTTCAATGCTGTGCAGCGGATTGAGCGAGGTCATCGGCTCCTGGAAGATCATGGCGATGCGGTTGCCCCGCAACTCTCGCAAAACCCTGGACGAAGCGCCGAGCAACTCCTTGCCGCGATAGCGGATGCTGCCGCTGGTTTCGGTGCCGGTCTCGGGCAGCAGTTGCAGGATCGAGTGCGCGGTCACCGATTTGCCGGAACCCGACTCACCCACCAGCGCCAGGCATTCACCGGGGCGGATGTCCAGACACAGGTTGCGCACCACGGTCTGGCCGCTGAAGGCCACGCAGAGGTCACGGATTTCGATCAGGTTGTTACTCATATCAACAGTCCGCGTCAGGATCGAGGGTCAAAGGCATCTCGCAACGCCTCGCCGATAAACACCAGTAAAGACAGGATCAGCGCCAGGGTGAAAAACGCAGTCAGCCCCAGCCACGGCGCTTGCAGATTCTGCTTGCCCTGACCGATCAACTCGCCCAGCGAGGCGCTGCCGGCCGGCATGCCGAAACCGAGGAAGTCCAGCGCGGTGAGCGTCGAAATGGCCCCGGTCAAAATGAACGGCAGGTAGCTCAGCGTCGCGTTCATCGCGTTGGGCAGGATGTGCCGCACGATGACTTTGCGGTCGGTCAGGCCCAGTGCCCGCGCAGCCTTGACGTATTCGAGGTTGCGCCCGCGCAGGAACTCGGCACGCACCACGTCCACCAGTGCCAGCCAGGAAAACAACGCCATGATCCCCAGCAGCCACCAGAAATTCGGCTCGACAAACCCCGACAGAATGATCAGCAGGTACAGCACCGGCAGACCCGACCAGACCTCCTGCAAACGCTGGCCGATCAGGTCGACCCAGCCGCCGTAATAGCCTTGCAGCGCGCCGGCGGCGATGCCGATCAGTGCGCTGACAAAGGTCAGCATCAGCGCAAACAGAATCGACACTCGCGCGCCGAAAATCACCCGCGCCAGCACGTCGCGAGCCTGGTCGTCGGTGCCCAGCCAATTCACATTCGACGGTGGGCTCGGTGCCGGTTTGTTCAGGTCGTAGTTGGGCGTGTCGTCGCTGAACGGGATCGGCGGAAACATCAGCCAGCCGCCGTCCTTCTTGATCAGCTTCTGTACATAGTCACTGCGGTAATCCGCCTGGAACGGCAGTTGCCCGCCGAACGCCTGCTCGGTGTAGCGCTTGAACGCCGGGAAGTACAACGAGCCCTGATAACTGACCACCAGCGGTTTGTCGTTGGCGATCAGCTCGCCACCGAGGGTCAGCAAAAACAGGCCGACAAATAGCCACAGCGACCACCAGCCACGGCGGTTTTTCTTGAATCGGTCGAAACGGCGGCGCGCCAACGGCGAAAGCTTGAACATCAGGCATTCCTCGCGGCGAAGTCGATACGCGGGTCGACCAGCGTGTAGCACAGGTCGCCGACCAGTTTTATCAGCAGGCCGAACAGCGTGAAGATGAACAGCGAACCGAACACCACCGGATAATCCCGCGACACCGCCGCTTCATAACTCATGCGGCCCAGGCCATCGAGGGAGAAGATCACCTCGATCAGCAACGAGCCGGCGAAAAATACGCTGATGAACGCCTGGGGAATGCCCGACACCACCAGCAGCATGGCGTTGCGGAACACGTGGCCGTACAGCACGCGACGTTCGCTCATGCCTTTGGCGCGCGCCGTGACCACGTACTGGCGGGTGATTTCATTGAGGAAGGAGTTTTTGGTCAGGATGGTCAATGTGGCAAACCCACCGATGACCAGCGCCGTGACCGGCAATACCAGGTGCCAGAAATAGTCGGCGATCTTGCCCACGGTGGACAGCGAGTCGAAATTGTCCGAGACCAGGCCGCGCACCGGAAACCAGTTCAGCGATGTGCCGCCGGCGAACACCACGATCAGGAACATCGCAAACAGGAACGCCGGCATCGCGTAGCCAATGATGATCGCGGTGCTGCTCCAGATATCGAATTGGCTGCCGTGGTGCACGGCTTTGCGGATGCCCAGCGGGATCGACACCAGATAGGTGATCAGCGTGGCCCAGAGCCCGAGGGAAATGGTCACCGGCATTTTTTCTAGGATCAGGTCGGTGACCGTGGCACCGCGGAAAAAGCTTTTGCCGAAGTCCAATCGCGCGTAACTGGTGAGCATCAACCACAGGCGTTCATGGGCCGGTTTGTCGAAGCCGTATTGCTTTTCGATTTCCTTGATCAGTTGCGGGTCCAGGCCGCGACTGGCTCGCGAACTGCCGCTCATGACCTCACCGGAACCGCCGCCGACGCTGGCGCCGCCGATGCCTTGCAGGTGCGCGATCGCTTGTTCAACCGGGCCGCCTGGCGCGGCCTGAACGATGACGAAGTTGACCAGCAGAATGATCACCAGGGTCGGAATGATCAGCAGCAGGCGCCGCAGAATATAAGCCCACATCAGTGCGGCCCTCCGGGTTTGCCACGCTTGATCAGTTCGGCGGTCATCTGTTGGTTGGTCAGCGGCGTGGTGCTCACTTCCCACCAGCTCTCGATGGCTTCGTCATTGGCTGCTTGCACGCTGGGAATGCCGAAACGGTTCCACCACACGGTCGAGCTGCCCGGCGGGTAATAGTTGGGAATCCAGTAATAGTTCCATTGCAGTACCCGGTCGAGGGCATGGGCGTAGTGCAACATGTCGGCCTGGGTGGTGGCGCGCACCAGACCGTTGACCAGCGTATCGACCGCCGGGTTCTTCAACACCATATAGTTGTTGGAGCCCGGATCGTTGGCCGCTGCCGAACCAAAATAGTTATTCAACTCGTTGCCCGGCGAAGTGGTGACCGGGTAGCCGGTGACGATCATGTCGTAATCGCGGGACATCAGGCGATTGACGTATTGGGAGGAGTCGATGCGGCGAATGTTCAGGTCGATGCCGATCTGCTTCAGCGTGCGCTTGTAAGGCAACAGCAAACGGTCCATCCCGTTCTGACTGACCAGGAAGGTAAAGCTCAGCGGCTGGCCCTCGGCATTCACCAATTGATCGCCATCGGGTTTCCAGCCGGCCTGTTCGAGCAAATCCAGTGCTTGCAGTTGTTTGTCACGGATCACGCCACTGCCGTCGGTTTTCGGCGCTTCGAAGACTTTGGTGAACACCTCGTCGGGGATCTGCCCGCGCAGCGGTTCGAGAATCGCCAGTTCGGCGGCATCCGGCAGGCTGCGGGCGGCGAGGGCGGAGTTGGAGAAGAAACTCTGCTGGCGGATATACATATCGCGCATCATCTGCCGGTTGCTCCATTCGAAATCCCACAGCATCACCAGTGCCTGGCGGACACGGCGGTCCTGGAACATCGGGTTCTGCAGATTGAACACAAAGCCCTGGGCTGATTGCGGCGCTTCTCTGGCCAGGTGTGCCTTTTGCAGGCGACCGTCACTGAGGGCCGGGCTTTCGTAACCGATGGAGTAGGCGGTGGCGGAGAATTCGCGGTTGTAGTCGTAGGCGCCACCGCGCAGCACCTGACGCGCGACATCGGTATCACCGAAGTACTCGATGCTGAAGTGATCGAAGTTGTACAGCCCACGGCTGACCGGCAGGTCCTTGCCCCACCAGTCCGGATTGCGTTCGAAGGTGATGCTGCGCCCGGAGTCGACCTTGCCCACCCTGTACGGGCCGCTGCCCAGTGGTGGCTCGTAACCACCACCGCTGGCGAAATCGCGGGTTTTCCACCAGTGTTCGGGAAACACCGGCAAGGTTGCGATGTCGAGGGGCAGGGTGCGGTTTTCATTGCTTTTGAAGTCGAAACGCACCGTCAGCGGGGATTCCACCTCGACGCCTTTGACGTCGGCGAACTGGGTGCGATAACGCAGGCTGCCCTGGGTCATCAGCAGGTCGAAGGTGTAACGCACGTCTTCGGCGGTGATCGGCTTGCCGTCGGCGAAGCGAGCCTTGGGGTTGAGGTAGAAACGCAGCGATAACCCGTCATCCGAGCGCTCCATTTTCTGCGCCACCAGACCGTACACGGTGTAAGGCTCGTCCTGCGAGCGCTGAGCCAGCGGCGAATAGATCAAACCGTCGATCTGCGTCACGCCGATGCCTTTGTCTATATAAGGCAAGACATGGTCGAAATGCCCGATCTCGATCGCCGAGCGACGCATCGTGCCGCCCTTGGGGGCTTGCGGATTGGTGTAGGCAAAATGACTGAAGCCGGCCGGGTACTTGGGCGGTTCGCCGTAGACGGTCAGCGCGTGTTGCGGTGCGGCGTTCACACCGGCGGCGCCCAGTAGCAGGGTCACGGCAGTGAACAACAAAACAGGGAAAGCCAGTCGCATTTTCAGCCTTAGAGCCGGGTGATCGATAACCGCAATTTGTACGCTAGCGGCGCGTCCCTCGCCAGTCGTATCACGTACCCGAAACACGACGGCCCACCAAAAGGCGGGCCGTTGTGCATGAAACTACGCGAATGACTTAGTCCTGACGGCTGGTCACTTCGAGCAAGTGGTAGCCGAACTGGGTCTTGACCGGGCCTTGCACGACGTTGATCGGTGCGCTGAAGACCACGGTGTCGAATTCCTTGACCATCTGGCCCGGACCGAACGAACCCAGATCACCGCCCTGACGGCTGGACGGGCAAGTGGAGTTGGCTTTGGCAACTTCGGCGAAATCGGCACCAGCCTCGATTTGGGCTTTGAGTTCGTTGCACTTGTCTTCGCTGGCAACCAGGATGTGACGGGCAGTGGCTTTAGCCATGGAAAAATACTCCTTCTAATGTTCAGTAAAGTGCTCAGCCTACCGGATTCAGTAGGCTATTTCTCCTCAAAGTTCCGCCCGGCTCACAGACCCGCCTTGCGCAGACGTTCGGCGTGTTGCACGTACAGGTCAATCGGGTCGATGTCTTTGCGAACCCGACCGACTGTCTGGCTGATGCTGTCCAGGTGGTCCAGCGGATAGTCGGAGCGGATCACCTTGCCCAGATGAGAGCTGAAGCGGCCGACCATGCCGTCGTTTTGCTCGGCCTCGATGGTGAAGTACCTGGCAAAAGCACGGGAGCACCCATTCAGTGGGTCAAGTGCGTTGAGCCCTTCATCGAGGAGGTTGCCCTGCAGGGTTCCGCTCCAGGAATAGTAGCGAACGCCGTTGACCCGCTCGCTGCCCTTGCCGCCCCAGGTCTTCGGCAGTCCTTGAGGGTATTTCTCGTTAAACGCGCTGACGCCTTCGGTGGTCAAGGCATTGAGCGCAGCGATCGCGTTTTGTGGCAGGTGGCGGTCGCCACTCAACAAGGACAGGAAGTCAGCGAACAACGTGGCCACCGTGTCGGCGACCTGTTCCGGCAGCTGTCCAGGCGTCAGCGCCTTGCGCAGGAAATCCGCCAGTTCCGAGCCATGGTTGGGCCCGCTGACCGAGGTCACTGACGCAACGATTTGCGGCGCTATCGCTGCGGCATAGCGGGCGGCCAGCGCTCCCTGGCTGTGCCCGATCAGGTTGACCTTGTCTGCACCGGTGCCTTCCAGCACCCGTTCGATCTGTGCCAGAAGCTGGTCACCTCGCGCCTCATTGGTATGAGTAGCCGACAGGTGCGGGATGAACACTCTGGCGCCGGAGCTCCTGAGGGTTTGCTTGATGTCATGGAACAGTTCGAAAGGGCCGATCCGATCGAAACCAAACAGGCCGTGGACCAACAGGATGGGGTGGAGGGTGCTTGCATTCCGTTGCATGTTCATACCTTTTCGCGGGAGTTCGTGATGTGTCCGGGGCCCACTCTAAAGCACCCGGACGTTTGCGCGATGTATGAAGAAGCCGCTGTGAATGGGTGAAAACGGAATAGGGAATGTACGAATATTCGAATCAGCAGGAGGCCCTTTTCGGAATGTCCGGACGTCCTTTAATCGGAGGTAGCGCAGAGTTCTGCAATGACCTACCTCCGGAATGTCATTTGCCTGTCAGCCGCGTGCGGTTCTCAGCTGTTCCGCCGCTGAACGCAACAACGTTTCGGTCCCCTCCCAGCCAAGGCAACCATCCGTCACTGATACACCGTACTGAAGCGACGGGCTCAGCGGCTGGCAACCCTCGAACAGGTGACTCTCAATCATCATCCCGATCAGCGAGTGATCACCTTGCAGACGCTGCTCAAGCACATCGTTGAACACCGCCGGTTGACGTAGCGGGTCTTTGCCGCTGTTGGCGTGGCTGCAATCGACCATGATTCGGGCCGGGATTTTCAGCTTGGTCAAATCACTGTTCACCTGGGCGACGCTGGCGCGGTCGTAGTTCGGGCCGCGATGACCGCCGCGCAATACCAGGTGAGTGTCAGGGTTGCCGGGCGTCTGGATGATCGCGGGGTGCCCCTGGCTGTCGATACCGAAATGCCGATGCGGATGAGCGGCCGAGCGCATGGCGTCACTGGCAACACCGACGCCACCATCGGTGCCGTTCTTGAAGCCGACCGGCATGTTCAGGCCGCTGGCCATTTCCCGGTGGATCTGCGATTCAGTGGTGCGGGCGCCAATGGCGACCCAACTGAGCAGGTCGTCGAAGTACCCGGCGGCCATCGGTTGCAGCAGTTCGGTGGCAATTGGCAGGCCGAGTCGAAGCATTTCGCGCATCAGCTCCCGTGACAGGGTCAGGCCACCGGCCATGTCGTCGCTGCCGTCCAGGTGCGGATCGTAGGCCAGGCCTTTCCAGCCGACGGTGGTACGGGGTTTTTCGACGTAGGCGCGCATCACCAGCAGCATTTCATCGCTGACGTCGGCGGCGAGGCGGGCGAGGTGACTGGCGTATTCGAGGGCGGACTGCGGATCGTGAATCGAGCAAGGACCGACGATGACCAGCAAACGGGAGTCTTCACCGTTGAGAATCGCGCGGACCGCATCGCGGTGGGCGGCGACTTGCCGGGTCAGGGCGTTGCTGAGCGGCAGTTGCTGTTTGAGTTGCAATGAGCTTGGCAGGCGCAGGGTCAGCGCTTCATTGGCAGGGCTCAGGGTGGACAGCGGCAAAGCAGAGACGGACGAGTTCATGTTCAGGCTTCCTGGGCGGGCGGCGGGTTCGTTCCCGCGCGCTCGGCCCTACTGGGGTGTTCGACAATTGGCCGGATTGGCTGCGTGTGTGTGCTTGCCACCTGTGGGTGACCGATCGGAGGCGGCAGGCTGTCCCGAGCGGAGGCTGCTAAATCGCCAGGCGGTAAAACTGTCGTAACGGTAATAAGTGGCGTAGTTCATGTCGTGAATCCTCAAAATGTCTGTGTTGTTGCTAAAAAGTGTGGGGGCTGAAAAAACAAAACCCCCGGTCGGGAGGCCGACCGGGGGTTGAGAATTCTCTGGTGGCGACCCGTTTAAAGTGGGCGCCGTGTGGGTATCAGGCGCGCCAGTGGCTAAACCAATACCCAAAATAAAAGCTGACCGAAGCGCAAACGACATTCACCCGGGCAGCCGCAACCGAGCGCGGGGCGCTGGCGGTACGAAGCTGTGAGAGGGCGTTGAACATGGTCTGTCTCCGATGGATGCGCCGAGCTTACTAGAGGCCGGTACACGGATTCAATCAGAAATTGCTATTGGTTACTGGCGGCGTTTTCTATCGCTTGAGTGCGTCGGCGGTTGTGACACACTCGCCGTTTAAACAAAAACACAACGTCACAAGGACGAACCATGACGACGCTGACCATCGCCGCCGCTCAATCGATCTCCATCGCCGGAGACCTGGCCGCCAATATTGTGTGGCATCAACGCTTCATGCAGGTGGCGGCGGAGCAGGGCGTGCAGTTGCTGGTGTTTCCGGAACTGTCACTGACCGGGTACGAGCGCGGGCTGGCGGCTGAGCTGGCCATTGCTCCGGAGGATGCGGTGCTGCAACCGTTGCGCGATTTTGCGCAGGAAGTCGGCGTAACGACCGTAGTCGGGATGCCTGTTCGTCTGTCGGAGCATTCGCCGGTGTTGATTGGAGCGCTGGTACTGGGCGCCGATGGTTCACTCGAGGTCTACAGCAAGCAGCATCTGCATCCCGGCGAGGAAGTAGCGTTTGCGCCGGGCACTGGCGGTTCGCCCCTGACCATCGGCGGCGATACGATAGCCTTGGCGGTGTGCGCCGATTTTTCCCACGCCAGTCATGCGGCCGCAGCGGCGCAACAGGGCGCCGACCTGTATGCCGCAGGTGTGCTGATCACCGAAAATGGTTACGCCCCCGACACTGCGTTGTTGCAAGGCTATGCCGTCAAACATTCGATGGCGGTGCTGATGGCCAACCATGGCGGTGCGACGGGGGGTTGGGAGTCGGCAGGACGCAGCGCCATCTGGGCGTCGGACGGTTCGCTGATCGCTGCCGCACCTGGCACGGGCAATCTGCTGGTCGTTGCTCGCCGCAATGCTGACAGCTGGACGGGGCGCGTCGTCGCCGTCGCGGAGGCCTGATGGGATTCGAATTACGTCCTGCGACATCGCAAGACCTCGACTTTGCTCGTGAACTGACCTGTACAACCATGCTCCGCTATTACATTCAGCACGATCTGCTGTGGCAGGACGAGGCGTTCGATGTGGCCTGGGCGGGGCGGGAAAACTGGCTGATCGTCCGTGATGATGTACGGCTGGGTTATGTAAGCCTGAGTCGGGACGCAAGGGCCTTGTACATCCGTGAATTACACGTGCTCGAAGCGTTCCGGGGGCGGGGCGCCGGTTCCTGGGCGATCGATCAGGTATTGGCAATGGCGTGCAAGGAACGACGCCCGGCATTGCGCCTGACGGTTTTTGAAAATAATCCGGCGAAAGCGTTATACGAGCGAAAGGGCCTGGCAGTGGTCGGCAAAGACGAGTGTTTCCTGAGAATGCAGCGCGATATCGATGCCTTGCATCGCTGAAACACGCATGAGACAAGCCTTTCAAGATGTATTGAAACTTTTTATATGACGCTTGCCGCTAGGTCTGCCAGTTGCTTTTTGCTAAGGTGTCGGCAACTCAATAAGACCATATCGCGAGGTGTCTGCTTGATTAGGGTGCTAGTAGTCGATGACCATGATCTCGTTCGTACAGGCATTACACGAATGCTGGCTGACATCGATGGCCTGCAAGTAGTCGGCCAGGCTGAGTCCGGGGAAGAATCCCTGCTCAAGGCGCGTGAGTTGAAACCCGATGTGGTGCTGATGGACGTCAAGATGCCGGGTATCGGCGGTCTTGAAGCCACGCGCAAACTGTTGCGCAGTCATCCGGATATCAAGGTCGTCGCGGTCACCGTGTGCGAGGAAGATCCGTTTCCTACACGTTTGTTGCAGGCCGGGGCCGCGGGCTACCTGACCAAAGGCGCCGGGTTGCCGGAAATGGTCCAGGCCATCCGCCTGGTGTTTGCCGGGCAACGCTACATCAGCCCGCAGATTGCCCAGCAACTGGCGATCAAATCCTTTCAGCCGACCAACGATTCGCCCTTCGACGCACTGTCGGAGCGGGAAATCCAGATCGCGTTGATGATTGTCGGCTGTCAGAAGGTCCAGATCATTTCCGACAAACTGTGCCTGTCGCCCAAAACCGTGAACACCTACCGTTACCGAATTTTCGAAAAGCTTTCGATCAGCAGCGATGTCGAATTGACGCTGTTGGCAGTTCGTCACGGCATGGTTGATGCCAGCCTCTGAAAATGACTGACACCTTCGATCCAAGTGCTTTCCTGTCGACGGTCAGCGGACGCCCCGGCGTCTATCGCATGTTCGACAGCGAGGCACGCCTGCTTTACGTCGGCAAGGCCAAAAATCTCAAGAATCGTCTGTCGAGTTACTTCCGCAAATCCGGCCTCGCGCCCAAGACCGCTGCGCTGGTGGCGCGTATCGCCCAGGTCGAAACGACGATCACGGCCAACGAAACCGAAGCCTTGCTGCTTGAGCAGACGCTGATCAAGGAATGGCGCCCGCCCTACAACATTCTGCTGCGCGACGACAAATCCTACCCGTACGTGTTTCTTTCCGACGGTCAGTTCCCGCGCCTGAGCATTCATCGTGGGGCGAAAAAGGCCAAGGGCAAATATTTCGGCCCTTATCCCAGCGCCGGGGCGATTCGCGAAAGCCTGAGCCTGCTGCAAAAAACCTTTTTCGTTCGCCAGTGCGAAGACAGCTACTACAAGAACCGCACACGCCCATGCCTGCAATACCAGATCAAGCGCTGCAAGGCGCCGTGCGTGGGGCTGGTGGAGCCCGAAGTTTATGCCGAGGACGTTCGTCACTCGGTGATGTTCCTCGAAGGGCGCAGCAATGCGCTGACCGATGAATTGTCCGCCGGCATGGAAGAGGCGGCGATCAACCTCGAATTCGAACGTGCCGCCGAACTGCGCGACCAGATCTCGTTGCTGCGCCGGGTCCAGGATCAACAGAGCATGGAAGGCGGGACCGGTGACGTCGACGTCATCGCCGCGTTCGTCAATCCGGGCGGTGCCTGTGTCCATTTGATCAGCGTGCGCGGCGGTCGGGTGCTGGGGAGCAAGAATTTTTTTCCGCAGGTGGGCATTGAGGAAGACGTTTCCGAAGTCATGGCCGCGTTTCTCGGTCAGTACTTCGTCAGCAGCCCCGAGCGCGACTTGCCGAGCGAGCTGATCGTCAACGTGGTTCACGAAGACTTCCCGACCCTGATCGCGGCCATCGAAGAGCTGCGCGGTCGTGAGCTGAGCATCAGTCACAGGGTTCGTGGCACGCGGGCACGCTGGCAGCAATTGGCCGTGACCAATGCCGAACAGGCACTGGGCGCGCGCCTGGCCAACCGCCAACACGTAGCGGCACGTTTCGATGACCTGGCCGACGTGCTGAAACTGGATGAGCCACCGCAGCGCCTCGAGTGCTACGACATCAGTCACTCCAGCGGCGAAGCGACCGTGGCGTCCTGCGTGGTGTTCGGCCCTGAAGGCCCGATCAAGTCCGACTACCGGCGCTACAACATTGAGGGCGTCACGCCCGGCGATGACTACGCCGCGATGCACCAGGCCCTGACCCGGCGCTTCAGCAAACTGAAGGACGGGGAGGGCAAGTTGCCGGACATTCTGCTGGTGGACGGCGGCAAGGGGCAGTTGTCCATGGCGCGCGATGTGCTCAATGAACTGGCGGTGCCCGACCTGATTCTGCTGGGCGTGGCCAAGGGGGCGACGCGCAAGGCCGGTTTCGAAACCTTGTACCTCAACGATGCCGCCCATGAATTTACCTTGCGTGGCGATTCTCCGGCGCTGCATTTGATCCAGCAGATCCGCGATGAAGCCCACCGATTTGCAATTACCGGACACCGTGCCCGTCGTGGCAAAACGCGCCGTACGTCTACGCTTGAGGGTGTAGCCGGGGTGGGTCCGACCCGTCGGCGCGATTTGTTGAAACATTTTGGTGGATTGCAGGAGCTGTCTCGTGCCAGCATCGAAGAGATCGCCAAAGCACCCGGGATCAGTAAAAAGCTCGCAGAGTTGATTTATGCAAATCTGCACAGCGAGTAGAATGCCCCCTCACCTCGTAGCCAGTTGTGCCGATGAATATCCCTAATCTGATTACCGTTCTACGCGTCCTGCTTATCCCGATCTTCATTTTACTGTTCTACCTGCCTTACCAATGGAGCTACCTGGCGTCCGCTTCGGTCTTCGCGTTTGCCGCCGCCACAGACTGGCTGGACGGATACCTGGCTCGTCGTCTGGAGCAAAGTACGCCGTTCGGGGCGTTCCTCGATCCGGTGGCCGACAAGCTGATGGTCGCCGTGGCGCTGGTACTGCTGGTGCAGGAACACGGTAATTTGTGGCTCACGCTGCCGGCTGCCGTGATCATCGGTCGCGAGATCGTGGTATCGGCACTGCGCGAGTGGATGGCCGAGCTCGGCGCTCGTGCTCATGTTGCCGTGTCGAACCTGGGCAAATGGAAAACTGCCGCGCAGATGCTGGCGCTGGTGATCCTGCTGGCAAATCCGTCGGACTTCACGTTCTGGGTCCTGGTGGGTTACGCCTTGCTGATGATCTCTGCGGGCCTGACATTGTGGTCCATGGTTCAATACCTGCGGGCTGCCTGGCCGCATCTGAAGACCGATGTGGAAAAATAAATAAAACTTTTTTGAATCAAGGGGTTGACGGAGCTTCTGGATTCTATAGAATGCGCACCACCAAGACGCGGGAATAGCTCAGTTGGTAGAGCACGACCTTGCCAAGGTCGGGGTCGCGAGTTCGAGTCTCGTTTCCCGCTCCAAATACAGAAAAAGCGCCACTCAATGAGTGGCGCTTTTTTTTGTGCGTTTTTTTTGGTTGGCATTAGAAAAAGAGGCATCAGCCTCTTTTTTCATTCCAGCGATTTCATTGCGCCTATCAGCAAACAGCGCTGAGATCACCGAGAAGCCAATCTGATTCCGTCACCCGACCCAAACATCGGCAAGCGCTGCAACATCCAGTTCAGCAGCTCCTGAGCCGGCGCTGCCAGCGGTCGGCCGGACTTCACCAGCAGTTTCGCTTCCACGCCCAGAAACAGCGGATGGTCGATCAGTACTGCCGCGAGGCTGCCTTGTTCGATTTCCCGGTAGGCAGCGAATTCGCCGAGTAACGAGGCGAAATCTCCGGAGGCCACCAGGCGCTTGAGTGCGGCGAGGGAGTTGCTGACCAGTGCCGGGCGGATTTCGATTTTCTCGGCGTACTCAAGCATCTTGATCGCATGCCCGATACCGAAAGTGGGGGGCGTCAGCACCAGTCGGCAGGTGAGTATGTCCTCGACGGTTGCCGTTCCCCCTCGCACTGCCAACGGATGATCAGGGCGAACCAGCAGCATTACTGGCTGCGATGACGTCGCGCGGTAATCGATTTGCGAATGCGGCGGAGGATTGTAGGCAAGGCCGATGTGCGCACGGTTTTCGGCGACTTCGTTCAGCACGTCGTCGACGGGAAGGATGTCCAGCCGTACATCGAGCTTGGGGTACTGTTTGCAGAAGGGGGCGAGCACGTTGTCGACCAAGGCATCGACATAGCCCTCACTGATGACGACTCGCACCTGGCCCTGTTGCAGGCCTTTGATCGCTTGAAGCTGGTCTTCGAGCTTCTCCTGGTGTGATCGATAACCGCGCCAGAACTCCAGCAAGTGCGCCGCCGCCTCGGTGGGCTGCACGCCGCGTGCCTGGCGCTCGAACAGTTTTGCGCCCAGTTCCTCTTCCAGCAGCTTGATCTGGCGCGTGATAACGGAGGGCGACGTATTGATGCTGTCCGCCGCGCCACGAATCGAGCCGTGGACCAGCACTTCATGAAAATACCGCAGCCGTTGTTGGTTGATCTCGCGCATCCCGGGCCCTCTCGCCAGAAAGTTTGTGTTGCCTGTAGGGCAACGATACACGAACTTAGTTGCTCTTGCTGGGCCTGCGGTGCCGGTGCAACATTCTTTGGCAAGAACGCAGACCAACAAGAATAATTGGAGACTCGCATGTCAACCTTACTGACACCGGCAAGCAGTGATGCCGTTTCTGCCCTTTACCGCAAGCTCAATTGGCGGCTGTTGCCACTCCTGTTCATTTGCTACGTCTTTGCGTATCTGGACCGGATCAACGTCGGCTTCGCCAAATTGCAGATGCAAAATGATCTCGGACTGTCCGATGCGGCCTACGGAGCGGGCGCGGGTATTTTCTTTCTGGGGTACGTGCTGTTTGAGTTGCCGAGCAACCTGATGTTGCCGAAGGTGGGGGCGCGAAAAACCTTCAGCCGCATTTTGGTGTGTTGGGGCATCACATCGGCCTGCATGCTCTTTGTGCGCAACGTGCCGATGTTTTATGCGATGCGTTTTCTGCTGGGCGTATTCGAAGCCGGTTTTGCCCCTGGCATGATCTATTACCTGTCTTGCTGGTACGGCCCGAAGCGTATGGCGCGGGCCATTGCGATCGTGTTTATTGCCGGCCCCATCGGCGGCATTATCGGCGGTCCGCTGTCTGCCTGGCTGATCACCACGTTCGAAGGCGTCGGCGGTCTGGCCGGCTGGCAATGGATGTTTTTGATTGAAGGTCTGCCTTGCGTGTTCCTTGGCATCCTGACCTATTTCGTACTCTCCAATCGGCCCTCGGAGGCCCGATGGCTGAGTGTTGAAGAAAGGACACTGCTGGAGAGTGAACTCGGTACATCGTCGGGGCGAGCCCATTCGTTCCGGGCGGTGTTGCGCGACCCGAAAATCTACATCCTCGCGTCAGCCTATTTCTGCATCATCTTCTCGATCTACGCCATGAGTTTCTGGCTGCCGGCAATCCTCAAGGCTCAGGGCGTCAACGACACCATGCAGCTGGGTTGGTATGCCGCAATTCCTTATGTCGCGGCGGCATGCGGCATGTACTGGATAGGGCGTCGGTCCGACCGGGTCGGCGAACGACGCTACCACTGCGCAGTCCCTGCGGGCATTGGCGCCATCCTGTTGCTCATGTATCCCTTTGCCGACGGCAACCTGATGGCGTCGCTGGTTCTGCTGACCGTGGCGACCGCCATGATGTTCATGGCCTACACCGTGTTATGGGCGATGCCCTCCGAGCACATCAAGGGTGATGCGGCGGCGGGAGGCATTGCCTTGATCAACACCATCGGGCTTTCCGGCGGCTTCTGGGGGCCTGCGGTGATTGGCTGGGCAAAAACGGCAACCGGCAGCGCCAATCTCGGCATCGTCGTTGTGGGCTGCGTCTTCCTGTGTGCAGCGTTCGTGATCCTTGCCACCAAACGGCAACCGCGTGAGCGCCCGGTTTCTGAATTCAGCGCGGGTTGATCAACCGCCTCCCACTTGATCAGTCGTGTTCCGAAAGGAACCCTTTTAAAGAGAAAACCCACATGCTTTTACACCTATCGACCTGGGCCGAGATCGGGAAATTCCTTGAACGCAGCCGCACCATCGTGATCCCGATCGGCTCCAATGAACAACACGGTCCGACCGGCCTTTTGGGGACCGACTGGATGTGCCCCGAAATCATTGCGTGCGAAGCGCAGAAGTCGGCAGACATCCTGATTGCGCCGACTTTTAACATCGGCATGGCCCAACACCATCTTGGATTCCCCGGGACCATTTCACTTCGTCCTTCGACGTTCATCGCGGCCATTGGCGACTGGGTGCGTTCGTTGGCCGCTCACGGGTTTGAAAAAATCCTCTTCCTCAATGGCCACGGCGGCAACGTCGCATCGATTGAAGCGGCGTTCTCGGAGCTCTACGCCGAAGCAAGCTTCGCTCGACGCCCTGCGGGGTTCGCGCTGAAATTGTGTAATTGGTGGGATCTGGAGGGAATCGGTGAGTTGGCGCGGGAGCAGTTTCCTGAGGGGCACGGCATTCATGCCACGCCGTCCGAAATTGCCGTGACCCAATGGGCCTACCCGGATTCCATCAAGTCCGCCGAGTACTCGCCGCAGATCGCTCCGTGGGGGCCGATTCGCGAAGCACTGGATTTCCGCGCACGCCATCCGGATGGCCGCATGGGTTCGGATCCGTCCCTGGCCAACCCGGACAAAGGCCGTGCTCTGGTGATGATGGCAGCGCAGAGCCTGGTGCAGGAAGTCGACGCCTTCAGCCGCGAATCGATACCCGGCTAAACAACCGGATCAACCGTTTTTCAACTAGCCCAGCGCCCGGAAGTTCCGGGCGTTGGCACGTTCTATTCGAGGAAAACCCATGATTGAACATGATGTTTATACCCGCCTGAAAGACCTCGGTATCGAGTTGCCCACCACCGGCGCTCCCGCTGCTGCCTATGTAATGAGTGCGCAGAGTGGCAACGTCGTTTACCTGTCCGGCCATATCGCGAAGCAAGGCGGCAAAGTCTGGGCAGGAAAGCTGGGCGAAACGCTGACGACACAGGAGGGCTATGTGGCCGCACGTTTGACCGCCATCGATTTGTTGGCGACGCTGCACGCGCATCTTGGCGATCTGAATCGGGTCACGCGGATTGTCAAAGTGCTGAGCCTGGTGAATTCAACGTCCGGTTTCACCGAGCAGCATCTGGTCACGAACGGCGCCTCGGAGCTGCTGGCCGAGGTGTTTGGGGATAAGGGAAAGCACGCGCGCTCGGCATTCGGTGTGGCACAGATTCCGTTGGGTGCCTGTGTCGAAATCGAGATGACCGTGGAAGTCAGTTGAAGGCCGGGTAACAGTAAAACCTGTGGGGGCGAAGTGATTCGCCCCCACACTTGTTTTTAGAAATCAGAACAGCGTCCAGGTGTAACTGATGATCAGTCGGTTCTCGTTGATATCCGTGCGGTAGTTGGAGCGTGCCACCGCATTGCGCACTCGCACGCCGAGGCCTTTCAATGGGGCTGCCTGGAAGGTGTAACTGAGGTCGAGGTCACGCTCCCGATCTTTGCCTTCATAGCCCATCCCCGTCTTCACATTGTCGCCAGTGACATAACGTGTGCTGGCTAGCAGGCCAGGCACACCGAGGGCCGCGAAGTCATAGTCATAGCGCAGTTGAAAGGAGCGCTCATGGGTAGAGACGAACTCGTAGGTCGGCAGTTCGTTGCCAAGGGCGCTGACATTGAGAAACACGCGAGGAAAGGGGCTGTCGCCGTACATGCCCTGGTAACCGGCATAGAACGTATGGCCACCGAGCTTGGCCGATAGCAACGAGAAGAAGGACTGGTTGTCGACCTTGCCTACCAGTTTGCGACCTTCTTCCTGAGCGTCGTAGTAGCCAAGATTGGCGCCCAGCACCCAACTGCCCACCGGCACACTGTGTTTCAAACCGAAGAAGTTCTGCTCGTAGATATCTTCCAGTCGGGAATGCCAGGCACTCACGGTGGTGCGGTTACTGTTGAGCGCGTAATCGCCGCCCACGTAGTTGAAGGCATCACTCGACACTTGCCGTTGCGGCTTGTTGCCCAGCAACGCCTGGAGTTTGCTCTCGCCGGCTTCATTGCGCAGGGTCGTAGAGGTCAAATGCCCGGCTTGCAGCGTCAGGCCGGGGATTTCGCTGCTGGTAATGCTCGCGCCCTGATAGGCCGGTGGCAGCAAACGGATGTCGCTGAAGACCAGTGTCGGCAGGTTGGGTTGCAGTTCACCGACCTTCAGCTCGGTTTTGGAAACGCGCATCTTCGCCGCCAACCCGAGACGACCATAATTGTCAGCGGCATGGCCATCGTCCTTGACCGGTAATAACCCCGAGTTGACCCGGTCCGGGCTGCTGTCGAGCTTGATGCCGAATTTGCCGATGGCATCCAGGCCGAATCCTACCGGCCCGGGTGTGTAGCCGGATTTGAAGTTGAGGATGAACCCTTGGGCCCATTCCTGAGCCATCGATTTTTCCGAGCCTCGGATATCGGAGAAGTCTCTGCTGAAAAAATAGTTTCGGGTTTGCAGGGTAGCGGTGGACTGTTCGACGAATCCGCTGTCGGCGGCTTGGGCAAGGTTGGCGCCAGCCCCGGTAAACAGCAGTACACACAGTTTGCCTTTGTCTCTGGTCATAATTTAACTCTTGTTTTTATTAGACATGACTCTCCCGTAGGCCCTCTGTCGGGGCTTGTGCGCGTGCGGGGGAGGTAAGACAGCCGGCAGGATGTGGCGCTCGCAGCCGCTCCGGTGTCGAGAGCGATGCTCGCTCCATTGACCAATGGCAGCAAGAGCAACTTTATTCAGAGATCGTTGCTCTGGAGGCAACGATGATGGCAAGGCGTGAAAAGACTGCTTCAGGAAAGTGGGTCAGGACGTTGTAAACGTCGGACCCGCCAGAGCAGCGGGTCCGAAGGGGAGGGCTTAGAGTTTTGGCAGCTGGCCGATGCGCCCGAACATCTCGGTCACGATTTGAAGGTCCAGCAGGAACTGGTCGACGGTCTTGAACTCGTTGTCGGTGTGGCCGGTGTATTTGACTTCGGGTCGGGCCAGGCCGAACTGCACGCCGTTGGGCAGTTCATGGACCGAAGTGGCGCCGGCCGAGGTGCCGAATTTGTGTTCCATGCCCAGGTTTTCGCTGGCCACGGCGAGAAGCGCCTTGACCCATTCACCCTCGGGATTGCGGTACATCGGTTCGGCGATCGAGTAATCGAAGGCCACCGCAACCTGGGATTTCTTGCTCCAGGCGTCCAGCTTGTCGGCGATTTCGCGCTTGAGCACTTCCGGGGACTTGCCCTTCGGTACGCGCAGGTTGACCGCGAGTTTGAAGGTGTTTTCATCCATCCCGACAAAGGTCAGGGAGGTGGTCAACGGCCCCATGAACGCATCGGAAAAACCGACCGCCAATTTGCCACCCAGATAATCGAGCCCCCAGTTGTCGGCAGCGTAGCGGGCCGCGTCGGTGATGTGGTTGTGCTTGAGGGCGACCTTGCCGTCGAGGCTGTTGATGAACACCAGCATTCTCGCCACCGGGTTGATTCCGGACTCGGGCTCGGAGGAGTGGGCGGAAACGCCGGTGACTGTCAGCGTGACGTCTTTGCCGACGACCTTGGCCGTCACCTCGAAGTCGCCGCCATTGCGCTTGGCGTACTCGGTACCGGCCTTTTGCAGGCTGGCGGCCAGCTCGGCGGGTTTGTCACTCAGCAGGGTGGCGACCGACGCCGACGGAATCTGGTTGGTGGCCAGGCCGCCAGTCATCGAGACGATTTCAGCACCCTTGCCGTCAGCCTTGCGCTTGGGGAAGTTGGCCATGACGGTGCCGTAGCCTTTCTCGGCGATCACCACCGGGTAGCCGCCATCCAGCGCCAGGTTGTAGTTCGGTGTGGGGTTGTGTTCGAAGTAATAGGGGATGGCGTCGCCGCTGGTTTCCTCGGTGGTGTCCACCAGCAGTTTGAAATTCCTCGCCAGCGGCAGCTTTTCTTCCTTGATGACTTTCATGGCGTAGAGCGCCACCACGATGCCGTTTTTGTCATCTTCGGTACCACGGCCATACATGCGATCGCCAATCAGGGTGACCTTGAACGGATCGAGGCGGGTGCCGTCTTTCAGGACCCAGTTTTCCGGTGTCACGGGCACCACGTCGGCGTGGGCATGAATGCCCACCACTTCATCGCCGCTCCCCTCGAGGGAGATTTCATAGACGCGGTTGTCGACGTTGCGAAAGGTCAGGTTGAAGGCCTGGGCCAGGCTCTTGATCTTGTCGGCGATCTTGATGAATTCAGGGTTGTCGTGCTGGGCAACGCCGTCCACGCGGAAGGTCGGGATGGCCACCAGTTCGCGCAGCGTCTCGGTGGCGGCGCTGCCGTATTTCACCCGCGCATAGAGGCCGAGCAGGCGATGGATTTCGTTCTGCTGGTCGGCGGAAAGGCTCTTGTTGTCGAGGAAGGCAGAGATTGCCGTGCCGAGGTCGTCGGTTTTGGCCAGGTCGCTCTTGGCCACGCTTGTCAGGAACTGCCTGAAATCCGTGATCGATGCGTCACTGAACGTCTTGAGAATGGCCGCGCCTTGCTGCGGGGTGATGTTGGCGTGCGCTGCTGAGGTGAACGACGAAAGACTGGCCAGCATCAACGTTGTCGCGGCCAGGTGCTTGAGTGAGAAGTCCATTGTTGAAGGCATTCCTTTGCAGGTGTCTGATTAATGAAACAAAACATTTCAACATTAACACTGTAGGAGCGAGCCTGCTCGCGATGGTTTAAAGGACGCTGCGTTTACCCAGGCAACACGCGTTTTCGTTAACGACCATCGCGAGCAGGCTCGCTCCTACATGGTTTCCTTCTAAATGTGCACAAACTAAAAAAATGCTTTGAGATGTTATAGGGTAACAATATAAGGTGCCCGGCAGGCTGTCCTGCGGGACACGTTTATTCACCCCTTGCGTTGTGAAACATCCATGACCCTTGCACCTTCTCGCTCCACCGGCACGGCAGTTGGCCGGCTTCTTTCCATCGATGCATTGAGGGGCATGGTGATTCTGTTCATGCTGCTCGATCACGTTCGCGAAACCTTTTTCCTGCATCGGCAAGTGTCCGATCCGATGGACATCACCACGACCGAGCCGGCGCTGTTTTTTAGTCGCACGCTCGCTCATTTATGCGCGCCGGTCTTCGTGCTGCTCACCGGTCTGTCGGCCTGGCTGTACGGTGAGAAGTACGCCGGCAAGGCCGACGTTTGCAGCTTCCTGTTCAAGCGAGGGCTGTTTCTGGTGGTGCTTGAGTTCACCCTGGTGAACTTCGCCTGGACGTTCCAGTTTCCGCCGACCGTCATTTACATGCAGGTGATCTGGGCCATCGGCTTGAGCATGCTGGCCCTGTCGGTGATGGTCTGGCTGCCGCGTCCGGTGTTGCTGCTCCTGAGCCTGGCGATCATCGCCGGTCACAACGTGCTGGACGGTCTGCATTTTCCGATCGAATCGGCGATGCACGTGCCATGGGCGATTCTCCATGATCGCGGCTGGATCGAACTGTCCGAAGGGTTTCGGCTGCGCACGTCCTATCCGGTGCTGCCGTGGATAGGAGTCATTGGTTTGGGTTACGCCATGGGCCCGTGGTTCGGGCGAGCGGCGCAGGCCACGGGGCGCCAACGCAAATTGCTGCTGTGTGGCGTTTTGGGGCTGGCCGGTTTCGTCGCACTGCGGCTGCTCAACGGCTATGGCGAGAAGCCATGGAGCGTTGGCGATACGTCCGTGCAAACACTGATGAGTTTTTTCAACATCACCAAATACCCGCCGTCGCTGCTGTTTATTGCGCTGACCCTGAGTCTCGGATGCTTGCTGCTTCTCTGGTTTGAGCACTTGCAGAAGAGTCGATGGTTGCGTCCCTTGACGGTGTTTGGATCAGCGCCGATGTTCTTCTATCTGTTGCACCTTTACGCACTGAAGGTTTTGTATCTCATCGCTGTAGCGCTGTTCGGATTGAATCAGGGCGCGTACTTCGGTTTCGACTCGGTAGGCGCGGTTTGGATCGCCGCAATCCTGTTGGCCATTGCGCTTTATCGCCCGGTCCGGTGGTTCTCCGGGCTGAAGGCCCGACGTCGCGACATCGCCTGGCTCAAATACCTGTAATGCCCATGAATGCACTTTTATAAAGCCGTGAGGCCTCGGTCTGCACTATGCGAAGGCAAAAGTCTGGAGCCTGTTCGCTGCTCGCGCCTGAAAAACGCTGAGCAATCAGCGTTTTCGCGATCTGGCACAAACACTGCAATACACCGGACAGGCCCACCATAAACGCAGTCGAGTGGGCAGCCCCCTCGGTCAACGACGATCGAATCATGGGCAACATCGGTGGATCAGGCATAGACGTCTGGTGCTAACACCGCAAAAGAACAGGCAAAGACGCCTGGAACCGCAAGGTTTCAGGCGTTTTTTTTTGCTTTTTGAACCGTTTTAGCCGGGTGCTTCTTATGAATTCCAATGTTGCCGCGTTGAACAAAGTGCAAACGCTGATCGTGATCGGCAATGGCATGGTCGGACATCATTGCGTCGAGCAGTTGATTGAGCGGGGCGCGCTTGACCAGTATCGGCTGCACGTCTTCAGCGAGGAGCCGATGCGTGCCTACGACCGCGTGCATCTGTCCGAGTACTTCTCGGGGCGTGATGCCGAATCGTTGGCGCTGTCCGATGCGTCGCTTTACCAGACGCCGGGCGTCACCCTGCATTTGGGTGTGCCGGTGCTGGAAATCGACCGCACCCGTCGCCAGGTGATTACCGCGCAAGGCAGCATCCCTTACGACAAGTTGGTGTTGGCCACCGGCTCTTATCCGTTTGTGCCGCCAGTCGAAGGTGCCGAAGGCGATTCGCGCCTGGTGTATCGAACCCTTGAAGACCTCGATGCGATCCGTGCCGCAGCAGCCAATGCCCGACGCGGCGTCGTGGTCGGCGGTGGCCTGCTGGGCCTTGAAGCCGCCAATGCCCTGAAAAGCCTCGGCCTGGAAGCGCATGTGGTGGAATTCGCCCCGCGCCTGATGCCCGTGCAGCTAGACACAATGGGTGGGCTTGCGCTCAAGTCGCAGATCGAAAGACTCGGTGTCGGTGTGCACCTGTCGCGCTCTACTCAATCGATCAGCGCGGGCGAGGAATATCGCTACCGCATGAACTTCGCCAATGACGAGTTTCTTGAAACCGACCTGATCGTGTTCTCGGCGGGCATCCGCGCACAAGATGCGCTGGCCCGGCAATGCGCGCTGGAGATCGGCCCGCGCGGCGGCGTAGTGATCAATGACGAATGCCTGAGCAGCGATCCGGACATTTACGCCATCGGCGAATGCGCCTCCTGGAACGGCAGTCTTTTTGGCTTGGTCGCGCCGGGCTACCAGATGGCGCGCGGTGTGGCGGCACGTCTGTGCAACGACACGGCCGAGCCGTTTCTGGGCGCCGACATGTCGACCAAACTCAAACTGCTGGGCGTTGACGTCGGCTCCATCGGCGATGCCCATGGCAACACGCCAGGCGCACGCAGTTATCAGTTCATCGACGAAACCACGGCCAGCTACCGACGGCTGGTGGTGGATGCCTCGGGCAAGCATGTCATCGGCGCGGTGCTGGTCGGCGACAACAGCTACTACGACACGCTGCTGCAATACATGCAGAACGCGATTGCCTTGCCGGGGGAACCCGCCAGCCTGATCCTGCCGTCATCCGAAGGCGCGCCGACCCTGGGCCCGGGCGCGTTGCCCGAATCGGCCACGGTTTGCTCGTGCCACAACGTCACCAAGGGTTCCATCTGCTCGGCCATCGATGGCGGCTGCACCGACCTGGGCCTGCTCAAGTCTCAGACCAAGGCTTGCACCGGCTGCGGTGGCTGCGCCGGCCTGCTCAAGCAAGTGTTCGAACATGAGTTGATCGCCCGGGGCGTCAGTGTCGACAAAAGCCTGTGCGAACACTTTGCCTATACCCGTCAGGAACTGTATGCGCTGGTCCGCGTAGAAGGGGTCATCACCTTCGAAGAACTGCTGGCCAAACACGGCCGTGGCCACACCGGTTGCGACGTCTGCAAACCGGCCGTGGGCTCGATTCTCGCGTCGTGCTGGAACCAGCCGATCATGGATGCATCGCTGGTGCCGTTGCAGGACACCAACGACACCTTCATGGCCAACATGCAGAAAAACGGCACCTATTCGGTGGTGCCGCGCATTCCCGGCGGCGAAATCACCGCCGACAAACTGATCGCGATCGGTGTCGTGGCGAAAAAATACGACCTCTACACCAAAATCACCGGCGGTCAGCGGATCGACCTGTTCGGCGCGCAGTTGCATGAATTGCCGGACATCTGGGCCGAGCTGATCGAAGCCGGTTTCGAAACCGGGCACGCCTACGGCAAATCGACCCGGACGGTGAAGTCGTGCGTCGGCAGCACCTGGTGCCGTTATGGCGTGCAGGACAGCGTGCAAATGGCCCTGACCATCGAGGATCGTTACAAGGGATTGCGCTCGCCGCACAAGCTCAAGTTCGCAGTGTCCGGTTGCACCCGTGAGTGCGCCGAAGCCCAGAGCAAAGATGTCGGCGTGATCGCCACCGAGAAGGGCTGGAACCTCTACATCGCCGGTAACGGCGGCATGCGCCCGCGCCACGCCGAGCTGTTCGCCACAGACCTGGACGATGCCACGCTGATCCGCTACATCGACCGCTTCCTGATGTTCTACATCCGCACCGCCGACAAACTGCAACGCACCTCGGTGTGGCGCGAAAGCCTGGAGGGCGGCCTCGACTTCCTCAAAGAGGTGATCATCAACGACAGCCTCGGGCTCGGCGCCGAACTCGAATCGCAGATGCAACTGGTGGTCGACCGCTACGAATGCGAGTGGGCCAACGCCCTCAAAGACCCGGAAAAACTCAAGCGCTTCCGGACCTTCGTCAACGATAAACGCCCGGACCCGGACATCCATTTTGTCCAGGAACGCGGCCAACGGCGCCCGATCATGGCCGCCGAACTCAACCTGATCCCTGTCACCGAGGAGATTGCCTGATGAGCCAGTCCACTACCCAACGCATCGATTCCCTGGCCGACAGCGATGTCTGGCAAAACGTGTGCGAGCAGCAGGACCTTGTCTCTAACTCCGGCGTCGTCGTGTGGCTCGACGGCGCACAAGTGGCGCTGTTCTACCTGCCGGGCGCGGAGGGGCGAAGCCTCTACGCCATCGACAACCATGACCCGCAATCCGGGGCGAACGTCATCGGGCGCGGGCTGGTCGGCAGCATCAAGGGGGACCTCGTGGTTGCTTCACCGATCTACAAACAGCATTTCCGTCTTGAGGACGGCAGTTGCCTGGAGTACCCGCAGCAACGTTTGCGGGTCTGGCCGGTGCGGCTTAACGGCGGCGTGGTGGAAGTCGGGCTGGCTTGAGGTCAAGCATCGGCAATGAGCAACGATAGCGGAGGCAACCATGAAAACAGCCGCACAGCTGCTGAAACTGAAGGTCGTGCAAAACCAGCACGTGCATAGCATTGCGCCAGACCAGATGGTGCTTGAAGCACTGAAAATGATGGCCGAGAAGAATGTGGGCGCGCTGCCGGTCATCGAAGCGGGGCAGGTGGTCGGCGTTATCAGCGAGCGCGACTATGCGCGCAAAGTCGTTCTACAGGGACGCTCCTCGGTCGGCACGCCGGTGCGCGACATCATGAGCGCGCCGGTGGTGACAGCCGACAGTCAGCAGAGCATCGAGCGCTGTATGGAAGTCATGACTGACAGCCACCTGCGGCATCTGCCGGTGTTGGATAGCGGCGAGTTGATCGGGTTGTTGTCGATTGGCGACCTGGTCAAAGAGGCAATTGTCGAGCAGGCCGATTTGATCCGGCAGTTGGAGTACTACATTCGCGGGCACTAAGCGGGCCGGGGGCATGCTGAAGCCGTATTGGCGCGCGCGGGCGAAGCGTTGAGCCTGCGTCGCAACATGCAAAGCACCCGGCAAATTTTTTTTGAAATCAAGGGGTTGCCAGCCTTCGGAAATCAGTACATAATTCACGCCATCGAAAGCACTGACCGCTGAAAAAGCTCAATGTTTTCAAGGAGTTAGATCTAGATCTTCTCCAAGACTGTACGCGTTTGGTGTTGTGCTACATGACATCAGATGTTTGAGGCCGAGTAGCAAAATGGTTATGCAGTGGATTGCAAATCCACCTACGCCGGTTCGATTCCGACCTCGGCCTCCACTTTAAACAAGCTCCGTAGATCGATGATTTACGGAGCTTTTTTATTTGCGTTGCCCTGCAAGATTTAGTCTTGAAATGGGCGTTTGCAAACTTGCTTCACCGGGACGGGATGTATATATTTCGTCCTCTGCTGCACAGGCGTCAGAACTGACAGATCATCATTTGTCAGCCATCAGACTGCCTGACCGCGCTACCGCCCGAATGGCGAAACTGGTAGACGCATGGGACTTAAAATCCCCCGCTCGTAAGGGCGTGCCGGTTCGATTCCGGCTTCGGGCACCATCTTGCATTCCACAGAGCGCTTTTGAGTTCTTTGGAAGCCTTGAAAAACCTGCCTTCTGGCGGGTTTTTTCGTTTTAGCATTCCGTCGGATTCTTGTCCAATCTTCTGGAATCCGGTCATTTAGAGGGTAAAGTTAGGGGTAGTCTTTGGTTCGATTAAGGATAGTACCCTTATGTCGCGCACAACTGCTCCGCTTACCGACGCTGCTTGCCGTTTAGCCAAGCCAACAGACCGTCCCTACAAGCTTTTCGACGGCGACGGTCTCTATCTCCTAATCCAAACCAATGGCCGTAAAGGCTGGCGTCTCAGGTACGTAAAGCCTGACGGCCGGGAGGGGTTGACCTCCCTCGGCAGCTATCCTGTGATTGGCCTTGCCGATGCGCGCCAGAAGCGTTTAGATGCGAAGCGAATGCTCGCAGCCGGCATTGATCCCGTTGAGAGCAAGCGTAAAGCCAAAACGGAAGATGCTGTTAACGGCCGTACCTTTGAAAGCGTTGCGTTGGACTGGCACAAGAACATGTCGGCCAGATGGACACCCGACCATTCCAAGAATGTGTTGAACCGTCTGAAAAACTATGTTTTCCCGTTTATCGGTGCCCGCGCTATTGCTGATCTCGATACTTATGATCTGATGCAACCTTTGGAGGCGATCAGAAAACGAGGAACGATTGACGTCGCCTTAAGGGTACAAAGATACCTGCAAAGTATTATGCGTGAGGCAAAACGCCTTCGTCTTATTCCGATAAACCCTGCGTACGATCTTCAGGGCCTGATCAAAGCGCCGCGAGTCTCCCATCGGCCTGCATTGCCCCTATCACGCCTGCCTGAATTGCTGGCACGAATCAATGCCTACAAGGGCCGAGAGCTGACCCGGCTGACGCTCATGCTGTCGCTGCACGTGTTTGTTCGCTCGAGTGAATTACGTTTCGCTCGCTGGTGTGAGTTCGACCTCAAGCGTGGCGTATGGGAGATCCCGGATACTCGGCCGGAGCTAGAGGACGTACGCCATTCAACGCGGGGGACGAAAATGGCGGGCGATGTTCATCTTGTGCCTTTATCGCCGCAAGTTGTGGCCGTGCTTGAACAGATCCACACCCTCACAGGCACATTCGACCTGGTATTTGCCGGTGATGCTAGGGCCTGGAAGCCGATGTCAGAAAACACCGTGAACAAAGCGTTGCGTACCATGGGGTACGACACGAAGACGGAGATTTGTGGTCACGGCTTCCGCTCAATGGCATGCAGCGCACTGGTTGAGTCAGGGCTGTGGTCAGAGACGGCTATTGAAAGACAGATGAGCCATCGAGAGCGGAACAGCGTTCGTGCCGCCTACATTCACAAGGCAGAGTTCATTGAAGAGCGCAGGCTGATCATGAACTGGTGGAGCCGGTACCTTGAGGTCAATCTTCAGGAGCATGTCACCCCTCACGAGTTTGCGAATCAGGCCGACGAGAATGTTACTCGGTTAAACGTAAAACGTAGCGCAATGAAGTAGGCGTACCGGTAATGCTTTGTTGGGGGGGGCGATTAAAAGGTCGTTCGCCAATTGATGTCCTCACTTCGGATAATTTCGACGTGACCACGCGGTTCGTGTGCAGTGCCCTGGGCTCAAGCTGAGGTGTTAACTTCGAGCGGTGGCAAAGGATGTTACCGTTACAGTTGAGTGCTTCTGATGGTCGTTTGTTGTTCTTCGAGTTGCCACTGGAGGGCTGGACTTCACATGCCACCTGAGGCATCGGGAGAAACTCGAAAAATGACGGTCAGCATCTGATTTCTACGGGCTAATGATCACGATATGCTGCCCTTGAGTCGGATTTTTTATTGCGCAGGAGAGCACCAGTTGACAATATCTCGCCCCCACACTCTCTTATCAGCTCTCCATCCCTCTCATTTGGTGGCTGCGTCTCGGAGAGGGTGGGTAACCCGGCCTTCGTGTCGGGTTTTTTATTTACAAGCCAACTACAGCCCTGTGAGTTCACGCCGCTTTTGGCCCTTTTTCGCGCTGCCTTTGGCACCAATCCTGTCTCCTGTCTGATATTTCTCTTCCTTTCTCCGCTTTTTCGCATGTCAGATAGCCTTGCCAAACGCCCTGTTTCCGGGCGATTAGGGTGTTTTTCCTCACCTGTTCCGCGGCGCGAAACCCTGGAAGCTCAGTTCCGATTCTTCGTTCTTAAAGGTCACCATCCCAAATCAGCGAAACCGGCTGTACGTCACGCGGGCCGTGCCTTTGAAGACAAACGGAAGCAGCGAAAGCACCTTTAGGCCGGACTTCCGATTGTGCGCTAGGGAAACGGAACAGAGCGCGGGGAAGCGGGGGAGGGTGGTTGGGCAATCGCCAGGTCTGTGGAAGGTCTCTAGTCGCCGGCCGAGCCCTTTGATCACAAGGCCCAGGGGCCGATTTGGAATCAAACTATCGCGTCCGAGAGCCTTATTCATACCTCCAAATTCGACGTTTTTGGGCCCAAACCGCAGTGCCAAACAGACCGCAAATTCACCCGACTTCTTGCTGTTTTGGTGACAAACCATTTTGCAGGTAGTTGGCACCGATTGAGTGCCGCTGAACCCTCGAAAGATCCGTCGGCCGAGGCTTCTAGCGGTCAGCTCGGAATCTCTTGCAAGGTCCTGGTCGGTGCCAAATCCGCTGCTAACTCACACTCTGTCGTGGAGACGCAAAGCAAGCGGCTGAGAACTATAGCCCAAGAGAGGTGGCCGCTGAACCTGTGACTGCCTGGAAGCCAGGCTACGTGTACGATCCGGAGAGCCTTCGACACCAGCTAGTGGTCTTGATCCTAGCTCTAGCATGTGACGGGCATACTGATAGCCATTTACCATCGGCATGGTGGTCGTTATCCTGAAGACACGAGAACAACCGGTTGTTATTTCAGGGAAAGGATATGAAGGACGTCATTGGCTTTTTTGCTTACGCGTCAACGCCTGCCGAGATAGGGCAAACCATTGAGAGTGCTGTTGCTACCAGCTCAAGAACCAATACGAAAACGGTTGTGTCTACCTGGAGGGCCTTG
Organism: Pseudomonas sp. BF-R-01; assembly: GCF_019946615.1. Lineage (NCBI taxonomy): Bacteria > Pseudomonadati > Pseudomonadota > Gammaproteobacteria > Pseudomonadales > Pseudomonadaceae > Pseudomonas > Pseudomonas sp. BF-R-01. The sequence continues at coordinate 45,652 of NZ_JAGYFX010000015.1, read as the reverse complement.
GACATCGTCGGTCACTTCATCTCTGACGAAGTGCTGGCAAGTATTGATGCAGCCGATTTCCTGGTTGCTGACATCAGTGAGCTAAATTTCAACGTCACGTATGAAATTGGCTACGCCCTTGGTAAATCAAAGCGCGTTCTGCTTGTCAAAAACAAAAGCCTTCAGTCGCAGGGGTTGAAAATTTCCGATGTCGGTATTTTTGACACCCTTGGGTTTCAGGAATACCAGAACTCGCCTGAGCTGAGCGGTTTTTTGAACAACGCGTCAGCCTGGAAATCGATTGACGTGTCTGCTGCGCTCAATCTCAAGGCACCGGTTTATTTGTTGGATACACCGCACAAAACCGACTGGTCGACCCGCATCATCTCGAGGATCAAAAAGGGCGGCTTCATCTTCCGTAACTTTGATCCAAACGAAACTCCCAGGCTTTCGGCCTATGACGCGATCAATCAGGTCGCACAATCCTATGGGGTTGTGGTTCCGTTGCTATCTACTGGGGCGACAGGAGCGGCCATCCACAACATGCGAGCCGCCTTCATTGCTGGTTTGGCCGATGGCATGGGCAAGGCGATGTGCATTCTTCAGTCAGGCGATGAGCCGGTCCCAGTGGATTATCGAGACTTTGTCCAGGTCACCTACCATCCGAATGATGTTAACCGCGCCATTGAGGTGTTTGCGTCCGATGTGACCCAAGCGTTTCAGCAGCTTGAGGCTTCTGGCGCGAAACCCGAGCGGTCATTTATCAAAAAGCTCAACCTCGGCGCGACATCTGCCGAGAACGAAATGCGGGATCTCGAACGTTATTATCTGGAGACCGATCAGTTTCTGAAATCGTTGCGTGGCGAGGCGCATTTGGTCGTCGGTCGTAAGGGTTCTGGAAAATCAGCCATCTTTCTTCAAATCAGGGATGCCGAGCGCGACAAAAACCGTAACAAGAATATCGTTTTGGATTTGAAGCCAGACGGCTACAAGCTCATCAAATTCAAAGAACGCATCCTTCAGTTTCTTTCCGAAGGCACCTACCAGCACACGATCACGGCGTTTTGGGAGTACGTGCTACTGCTGGAAATTTGCTACAAGATTTTGGAAAAAGACAAACAGCGTCACATCCATGATCATCGGCTGTATGAAGGCTATCGCGAGCTCGCCGAGCTGTATCGGGGAGAAGATTACGATTCAGAAGGCGATTTTTCTGAGCGCATGTCGATGCTCATGGAGAAAATCTACTCCGAATACCAATCCAAGTACGGTTCAACCGAAAGCGTCAATCTGAGCTCATTCGAAGTGACCGAACTCCTGTACAAACATGACGTCAAGCAACTCAAACAAAAGCTGGGACGTTACCTTGAGAACAAGCAGGTGCTATGGCTTCTCTTCGACAATATTGATAATGGCTGGCCAACGTCCGGACTGAAGCATGAAGACCTGCTTATGGTCAGAGCTTTGATCGACGCTACGCGAAAAATTGAGCGTCAGTTCAGCAGCGACAACATCAAGGTGCGCTCGGTAGTGTTCCTGCGCAACGACGTCTACGAGCTGCTGGTCAAGGAGACGTCTGACCGCGGCAAGGAAGCCAGTGTGGTGCTGGATTGGACGGATTCTGACTTGTTACGCGAGCTCGTTCGTTTGCGAATCGTGTCCAACGGTCTTGAAGAAGACCTGGACTTCAAGTCGGCCTGGCTGCGGCTTTTTGTAAGCCATTACAAGGGCGAGGAAACGTCTCAGTTTCTGATAGAGCGTTCCTTGATGAGACCACGCTTTCTCTTGAATCTGATCAATCATTGCAAGAGCTTTGCCATCAACCTCAACCACGAGATTATCGAAGGCAGCGACATCGAGAAAGGCATCGCGGCCTATTCAGCGGATCTGCTGCGCGATATTGGCTACGAGCTTCAGGACGTGTCCGATGAGACTGATGGCCTTCTCTACGCTTTCGTCGCATCATCCGCCGACCTTTCTGAGCAGCAGGTGATGGATACTCTCCTTAAGTCTGGGCTTGATCAGCAGAAGGCGAGTCGCGCGGTAGATCTGCTGCTTTGGTATGGATTCCTGGGCATTCGAATCAACTCGGACGATCCTAAGTTTATTTATGATTTTAGCTACAACAAAGCGCTCATGGACGGGGTTAAGAAGAACTCGAACCAAGCGGTCAGTCTTGTAATTAACCAGGCGTTTTGGCCAGCATTGATGATCAACCAATAATCTAAAAATCATCTGCCAGATGGTAGGAATAGCCCCGTCGTCTGCCTTAGCCGCCGTTGGCCTGACAGACCTCAAAACAATGCTCTATGTGCGTCGCACGATTCAGATTTGCCCTTTTGCCGGAGATCGAATTCGCGGTTGCTTCATATCTTTCCAGGGCTCATCGATGAGCCTTGCATGGGCTTAGCTTGTGCTCGAACAGGATCGATAGACAGCCGCGATTTTGATCAAACATTTTTGCGAGTAAGAGATCGCTGTGATGAAGTTATGCTTTGTCGTGATGGGGTATGGCAAGAAAACCGAGTATGAGTCTGGTCGCACGCTCGACCTGAATGCAACGTACGAAACGATTATCGAGCCCGCTGTCACCAGCCGCGGCTTACGCTGCGTTCGGGCTGACGAGATCATGCAGTCGGGACTTATCGACGTAAAAATGTACGACCTGCTGCTCAGGGCTGATCTGGTCATCGCCGATATTTCCACGGGAAACGTAAACGCCGTCTACGAACTGGGAGTACGTCACGCGCTGAGACCGAATTCGACCATCGTCATGAGCGAGGACAAGGGCAAGCTGTACTTTGACCTCAATCACATCAGCACTTTCCAGTATTCGCATTTTGGTGAAGACATTCTTGCACGTGAGGCGCGGCGCGCCACGGAGGCCCTGGGTAACCTGATTGAGGCCGTGATGGCCGCCCAGGCTATCGACAGTCCAGTTTATACGTTCCTGCCCAGGTTGCGCTCGCCGAGTATGTCGGATGAAGAGTTTGAAGAGTTGGTCGATGAAGCAGAAGCCGCTCAACAACGACTTTTTCATCACATGCGCGAAGGTGAAAAGTTGATGCGGCAGAGTCAACATCATGCTGCCAGCGTAGAGTTTGCTGCTGCAAGGGATATGAAGCCTGGTGAGCCTGATATTTTGCAAAAGCTTGCACTGAGCACCTATAAGTCAAAGATTCCTGATGAGCTCGCCGCGCTGCGAGCTGCCATGGAAGTGCTTAGCCCCCTCAATCCTGAAAGCTCGAATGACCCCGAGACTGTTGGCATTGCGGGAGCGATCGTCAAGCGAATCTGGCTGCTTGAGGGTGATAGAGCTTCACTTGACTCAGCTATTGCTTTTTATCGCCGAGGCTTTGAGGTCAAGCGTGACTATTACAACGGCGAAAACCTTGCGCTGTGCTTCGAGTTTCGAGCGCAAATACAAACAGAAGACGCGGAGAGAATGTTCGACTTCATGTGCGCGCAGAAAATCCGTGAAGCGATTTTGAGGATTCTGTTGCCCGTGCTGGAGTCTCCCGATTTCATTGAACGCAGCGACAGACGCTGGGTGTATGCGACTTTGGCCAACTGCTATTTTGCGGTCGGAGACGCCACGCAAGCCGAGACGTTCGAGAATCATTTTATGGGAGCCTTCATTGCTCAATGGGAGGTTGATACTTATCAGGCGGGCAAAAGTCACGTGTTAGCAACCCGAGAGAAACGGCTCGCAGCGCTGGCCCCGGCTCAGCACTAACCGTTTGAGGTTATCGACAATGCTCAACCAACGACTTCAAGAAAGGAACAGCGAAATGGGGTTGCCCAGAACATTCGTCGGCTTCAGCAGCACAGACCGCCACATGTATGAACTGATGGGGGCGTGGAAGAAAAACACTCGGATCGATTTTGATTTCGCCGACTGCCAGTTGAACATGGCGTTGAACTCGGAAGACGAGGATTACATCAAGCGCAAATGCCGGGAAAGGATTGATATGGCCGGCACCTTCGCACTGCTGATTGGCAGGGACACGCGTTCGAAACACAAATACGTGCGTTGGGAGATACAGGTAGCGATAGAGAAGGGGTGCAAGCTCATCGGCATCAACCTGGACGGAGCCCGCCAGGTGAATGCTGATCTTTGCCCTCCCATCCTGCAGGACGTCGGGGCAGTGTTCGTCCCGTATTCCCCTGCCATTATTGCTCATGCCCTGGCGAACCCCACGGCAAGTGAACGTGGCAACTATTTCTATCCGTCAGCCGTGTATCAAAAGCTCGGCTATGAGGTTCCTTGATGCAGATTTCTGATTTCCCTGGTCTCTATCAGGCCGCCGATGAGCTGTCGGGTTCCGCTCAGAAGCATTTTCTTGCCGCGCTGCTCACTAACCTGGCGCTGTTGGTGGTGGCCGCAGTCGTCTCCGTTATCAATTACCCTCACTGGGGTGCAGCGGCCCTGCAGGCGGCTCTTTTAGCCGGCGCATTAGCCAGCTCTGTGTATTTGGCGACACAGCGGCCTGAGCGGCTTTGGTATTCGGGGCGTGCCGTCGCCGAATCAATCAAAACCATGGTGTGGCGCTACGTGTCCCGCGCAGAGCCTTTTCATGAAAGCGACGAGGCGGCCAAGAAGCATTTGCTGGCAAAGCTTACGCAAGTGGTTGAGCAAAACCCAGGCGTGTCGAACAAGCTGCTCACGCATCTGCCGGCCCAGCAAATTACGCACAAGATGAAGCTGATGAGGGCCGGTGATTTCGAAACCCGGCGCGATACGTACATCGAATCCCGGATCAACGACCAACTGGGATGGTATTCACGTAAAGCTAACTTCAACGCCCAGGCCGCCAAGTATTTCTTCATTGCATTGATCGCCGTTAACGCCATCGCTTTTGGATGTGCGCTGATCAAGATCGCCAACGTGGAATACCAATACTTTCCGACTGACGTGCTGATCGCTGTTGCAGCAAGTATTCTGACGTGGATGCAGGCAAAACGCTTCACTGAGCTATCGGCGTCTTACGCACTTACTGCGCATGAGATCACGCTTATCCGTGAACAGGCCGATGAGCTGAAAAAAGATGAGCATTTGTCGACATTTGTAGGTGACGCTGAGAACGCGTTTTCTCGTGAGCACACTCAGTGGGAGGCAAGGAAGGACAACTGACAGCGCCTCGCGCGCGAACGACTACCGGCAGGAGTAGGGCGCTAGTTTCAGAAGCTAAACACCTTCCTGCCGGCAGCTTATTTAAGCTCGTCGGAGAGCTTCGACCAGGGTACGGTTTTGATCTTGTGTTCCGATACCCATTTAGGCTCAGTTCCGCTGAACTGCTTACCGGAATGCACAGCTACAACCTTCTTGCCAAGCTCTAAGCTCTTTTCTACCTCCCATTTCACCCACTTGCTCTGGGCAGTGTCCTTGGAAATGAAGACCACAGTGATAGATGAGCGGTTGATGCGCTCGGCGATCTTGCGCTTGATGTACTCCGCCTGCTCACTGTCGTAGGGTTCGCGGACTGAATGATCATTGAACTCGATGTCATTGTTATCGTTTTTTGCCTGTCCCCTGAGCAGATTGACCTCAGCCATGTCCTCAGTGGCAAAACTGATGAACACGTTGCGCTTGCCCTCATTTAGAGCAGCCTTGGCTTTTTGCTCCAGTGACCTGACATCACCGAGTCGGCTCCATCCACCTGTGCTGCTACCGCCCATCATTGGCACCCTCAAATTTGAATTCGTTGCAGGCGATACAGTTGCCGCACGGCTGTTCTTCACCCAGGTGGCACGAGTAGGTCTGAGAGATGCCTTTCTCGGCTGCCAGCGTCACGACGTCAGGTTTGGTGAACGATGAGAGCGGTGCAAGCACCTTGATATTCCGGCCCATGCATAGAGTTATCATGCGCTCAGCCTCCTCGAGGAATCCGGAGGTCTGATCAGGAAAAAGGCTGGTGCTTTCGTGAAGCAATCCGATGGAGATCGCATCGGCGTTTTTCTGATGGGCGTAAGCGGCGGCGGTTAACAGAAACAGCATGTTCCGGCCGGGAGTGAAGGCGTCGTCAATGATGTGCAAAGTCGGGTCGGTGAGTCCCGAGCGAATCAACCTGCCAAATCCCGACAGACCGGCAATCTCGGGCTCAGGAAGTCCAAGCTTCTGCATGGCCAGCTTGCAGGCTGCGAGCTCTCGGTCGCGGGCTCGTTGACCATAATCTACAAAGAGTGGAAATATCTGCAGGCCTTGCTCCTGTGCCAACTTGGCGACGAGCGTAGAGTCTAGGCCTCCAGAAACCAGTGTCACGATACTCATACTAAAACAGCCTCCTGCTTGCGATTTGCAACGCGCATAACGATCCATATGGCCCAATCCAAAAGACCAACCGGGCAATCCATTTCCCGGGCATGGTCACGAAGCCTGTCTTCATGCCTGCCATATTGATTCAGTCCGGATATGGATACCTGAGTGCCTGAATATATCCCCTGAGCAGACATGTAATTGAGCACGTGCCGATCAAGGATTGCCAAGTCATAAGTAACCCCGCAATTGCGCAAAAACATACTGGCTTGCTTGGGCCCCATACCGGATGCATGGGCCACTAGCCACGCGCGTACGTCACTGACGTCACCACTGATCAGCGCCTTGAGTGAGCCGCCAATGCTTGCTACGGCCGTCCACGTGGACGCTAAGTGACCGGCTTTTGCCCTGGGAAACCTGTAAGTGCGCTTTTTACCGTCGACAACGAGAGGGGTTCTGAGCACTTCAAACAATTTCTCGGCAAGGTGCTCGCCGTGTTGGTTGTTGTGATAAAGATAGCCACGTTCATCGATGGCATCGGCGGCTGCCATAGCGAGCGGGTAGGGGACCTGGCTACTGAGAATGCAGCAAGAAAGCTCCCACCATAGATGACGCTCGTCAGACACTGCGCCGGCTTCGATGCGTGTGCGAATATCTGGACAGACCGCAGCGACAGCTCTGCAGAGCGCTTCAGCGCTATAAGTGGTCATAGAAAAATTCCTGGGAATAGCGATCGAAGCTCGGCGCTTTTCATGCCGGTAACTCCCATTGCGAACGGTTCTTCGCGGCCTTTCGAATACATGTCACGCATGATTCGGCCAAACTCCGCATAATACTCTAGATTGTGGAACGCAACCTTGCCTGCGTAGCCTATGTTGTCGTTTGCCATCACCCTATCCATAAATTCACTTCGGATCCTTTTCGTTTTGAAAAAGTCGAAGTGTTGGAAGTGGTGAAGCCGCTCAAGCTCTGGATCTACCGCAAACCGACACCACTCAAGACCGTCGAACGTGTCCGCGCCAGCGGCCGCCAGTAGTGCAATGCTCCACGGGTTTCCAGTGCCCAGTAGATGAATGGGTTGATAATAGGGCAGCTTGTCCAGTTCATCCCTGATATGTCTGACAGTCAATGCACGCTGCGCAAGGCCCGCACCCAGTTCCCTTTCCGGAATGGCGATGATAGGCGGTTGCAGGTGCTCGGATATCGCCCTGACGATCCGAGGAAGTCTTTCGAGCCCCTTAGGGGTCTGCTTGACGTGAATGATGGGTAGCACCGGAGCAGAGGTGTGCTTGGCGTCACGCTCCACTGCTTTTATGACCTGCCTGACCGCCACTTCGAATTTGTCACTGGGGGTCATGTTGTCAAAACAGAACGCCCAATCGTGTGGCGTATCGGTTAGCGCGCGCTTCAGGTTCGATGGCTTCCACTGTTTGTCATTCAGGCGGTAGGCCTCATAGTTGCCCGAGTCGATGAGAACAAAACCGCCTTGGTCTCGATAGGTCGTTATTTCAGCAATCATCTCGTGTCGCGATTCAGAATTAACCAGGTCATAGGCAGAAACAAGAATCGAGCGCGTCGGATACACCGTTAATGCTTCCAGCGCTTCTACGGGATCGAACTGTGTCTCGTGTGACGAAACAGACATGAAGACATTAGGAAGGGCAAGCGCACCGTCAGCTATCGTGGCTAACCGGACGGGCTTACCCTGAGGAGGTACAACGAGCCCGATTTTCTTCTGCAGCAACTGAAAGCATGAGTGATCTGCTTCGCCCTGCCATGACCGGAAATCAACACTGCTGAAGTGACCATATGGGTACGGCGGATCACTGTCATCCAAAATGAGAGGGACGACCTTCTTTTGATATTTTTCTGCCAAGCTCAACTCGCCAGTGATGGTGTGCTTGTGAGCAAATGAGGAATACAGAGCAACGACGCATTTCGCTTCTTTGAGATTCTCTGTAATCGCGACACTGAAGTCGCCAACTATCAAATCGTCCAGCCACACGCTCCAGGACGCGGAAAGGAGATCGCGAACCTTCAGCGCTGTCTTGCTATTTTCTTTGGCATATATGATATAGACGTCCGCCATGGATCGATCTGGCCTCAGCTGGTTACATTCCGTTGCATGACCCTGCGGGCGATGCCAATTATTGTTTTATCTTTCAGTGAGTGGCAGCGGCTTCGCCAGCAGCCCAGGCTGCGAGGTACATTGCTGTCGTGAAGTCATCCGTTGTCTCTGTTGCAACGGTTAATACACTCGCGGCAGTAGTGCGCTCGTGAAGTGTGATGATCGGAATTGATCGGGCTCGGTCTTCTGCAATTCGTGCCAGGGACTCCACCGACAACTCATCATTTATTACCAAGGTCGCATCCGTATTCCAGCCAGCGTTTGCCACTTCAATCTGTGGACATGTCACATCAACACCCAGTTCGCGCAATGCAAACCGGGCTTCTTCCATCGTGTATCGCTGTCCTAGTGAATCAACACCACCTTCAAGACGAACTCTGCCACCTCTCCAAGATGAGATAGGCTGACGTTGCTTGAGGATGGATTCATCAAACTCGAACGCACGGGTATCGCAATAGACAGATACCGACCGTGACGCCAGATCTGCAGCTTGGTGAGGCGGCAGTTCGCCTTGCGCCCAATGAACCGCAAATACGGCAGTAAATATGTCACCTGTTCCGATTTTAAAAACACTGCTGGAACGATAAGCCGGTATGTGTGAAATCTTGCCTACACCCTCGTAAACTGAGGCACCACGTGCACCTTGTTTGATCACGACAACCTGTGCGCGTTGATTTTTCAGCAGGTGTTGCGCCGCTAAGTGCAACTCATCGATTCCAGTTATCTGGCGCGCTTCCAGTTCATTCATTACTAGGGCCAATTCTCTGGCCGTCGACCCATTGGCTCCAAACGATGGCGGGTTATGCCAGGTTTGCGGGTCGTATACGGCCCGATTCGCCGTGACCACCGCATCTCCCTCAAGAAAGCCGAAGCGCAAAACGGCGTTCCCAGTCACCGATATCGAGTTTTCGCGGTTGATGGACGCGCGCGGTGGCTCAATATGGGGCGAAGAAAGAGGGTGGAAATACGCAAAGACTATTGGCGATGGCCTGGTAGCGGCATGCGTGATGATTCCCTGCGACTCCAGCGAAACCAATGCGGAGCGATCAGCGGGGGAGGCATAAGTGGAAAACTCGACACCCGAAACCAGTGCGTTGGCGGCCAAGGCAGCGCGACCTCCAGAGCCCAGCGTAGAGTCCCAGAACGGTACATCACATAACTCGCGATATAGACCACCAACGATGTGCATTCCTTGCCCTCGGTCAGTCTTACGTCGGATCGGCAGCCAATGCATCGCTTCAGAGACTGAAGTTCAGATGATTTGCTCTTTAACGCATATCGCATCATGCCCTACAAAAAAAGCCTGAAAACCAGCAGCCACATAGTCGCTGCGCGGCGAACGACAACGATCGTCGATTGACTCTTCGGTCGATCAAGCTTACGTCCTCGAGGCCCGATGATGCTGCACGAGTATAGGTGTCATGATGATATTATCGTCAAGCAGGGCGCCCCAAAAAACTTTGAGACTAAGCCAATCAACCATCGAACTCTATGAACTCCTGGAGAGCGGCAACGGAGCGGTTCAGTAATGAGCGCTGCCACGAGTTGATTCTGCATGTCGAGCACCCAATGGGATGCTACGGAGATTTAAGCTTTTTCGAGCTTAAGAAAGGGATTATCGGCAGGTACGGCCGCAGCTTTGAACAATAGTGCTGGTTCTTCTAGCAAATAGCCTTTGAGTTTTGCCTTCTTACGGGGACCTTCGACCTGACAAGCCCAGATATTTAGACCGTCGTCACGCTTCCTGTGGACCTTCAATTTTTCGAATTGCTTCTGCACCCAACGCCATTCTTCAGTCTCTTGATTGGCACCCTGAGAGATACCAGGGAACTCCTGCGCATAGCGTTGGAAGAGACCAGGCGTGACCAGAAATACGCTGCCACTCACCGTGTGGATTTTGGCCTTGCTGTCATTGATGACCAGTTTGTGGCTCAGGATGCTTTCCTTGACCCAATTCAAGAATGCCTGGCCAGGGTTATTCGAAGGAGGATTTGAGATTTCGAGAGCGTTTGCTGACGGTGCATCACGTGCCTCGGGTTCTGCCATTTCGAACATGTCCAGCAACGTTCCTAAGTAGTCGGCATCTTCCGTGGCTACGGGATCTGGCTGTGATGGGCTTTGATCTGATCCTCTACTGACAGCCTTGGGGGCTAGTGGCGATGCCGGAGCGTCAGTTGAGTGGTCATCGACTGCGAAGCTTACCGTTCCGCTGAAAGCTTCAGGCCGGTCTTCGTTCGCCCAAATCAACGCCGGTTGAAGGCGCAGAAAGGTAAAGCTCTGCTGCCAGTTTCCCTGCGTGACAAGCGCGGTCCAGATGGCTTTGCCTTCCGGCGTGGACTCAACCAATCCATGCGATTGCAGTTCGTCGAACACAGCAATGTTGGACGACGGAATGCCTTCTATCGCTTGTGAAAGCAAATAAGCTCGGAGCTTGTCCGTGACTGCCTTACTAACCAGCCACAGGGCGTCCTGGGTCAGCCATCCCGCGGCCCCTGGCTGGTTGAGTTTCAGCTCGTGCTGAACCAGATGACGCAGTCCGCTGATCAAGTGATGTTGCAGCGTATGAATCGGCGCTTGCAGCGCCTTGCTTGGGTTGCCACCGATGTTCTGTGCGGTGGAGACCCGGTCGGCTTGAATCACCAACTCGCCCAGCACGCCGGCGCGTTCGTACTGGCCGGCTAGGACATACAGCAGACTCGCCCACAGCGGCGGAAAGCCACTGAGCCAGTCCAAGATCGGCCGGTCGAGAATCTGGGTGTAGAGCAAACCCGCGGCGGCACCATGCAGGTGATAGTCGCGACCTTTGAGGTAGCGAAAACGGTAGGGCTGATCCAGGGGACCCTGCCAAGGATGCCAAAGACGACCATCCTTGCGTTCGACCTGCAGGTCTACGGCGATCTTGCCGATGTCATGCAGCAGGGCGCCATAGGCGATGCCGGCGGACCAGGCATCGGTCTGGGCGGCTTGGTCTTCGGGCGCGGCGCCGGTGGGAAGCAAATACGACTGGCGCAGTTTCAGACTACAGGCGACCAGTTCCAGTCCATGGTCAAGCATGCCGCCGAGATACGCATGATGGTGCGTCTCGCTGGCCGGGAGTTGCTGGACCTGTTCGGCGTAGCGATGGATCGGATTTAAGTAGAGCTGGGTGAATTGGGCGTGGGAGAGGGCGGTGGATTGCCAGATGCGATCGAGCAACTGACGGCGGTGTTCCGCTGCCAACAAGCTGTGGGCCGACTCGATGGGCAGGTAACCTTCGGCGACGCTCACGGTCGGTGGCGGAGGGGGCTTGTGCCTTTTGCGGCGAAACAGGCTGAGCATCGTGACCTCCGGGAAATGGCTGGGTCAGTGGCCTTTTAGCTTTTTCGGGTAGGGCTCTTACCCTTGAGTCCCCATTCCTTTCCAACCCTTGCCCATCCTTTTGGCTCGTGTCCCTTTGTGCGGCAATAGGAATACCGATTTCTCCAGGTACCGTTTAGTTGCCGAGCGAGGAGGGAGCCGGTTGGTGCTGTGCCATGATTTCGCTGATCGGAGGTAGACAATGATCCAGCGTCATATCGCCGACTAGGAGTGATCGGCGAGGTGATACCAGTTCCCAAGAGGGCGGTCAAATCCATGATCTGATCGAGGTCGGCAGCAATACTCTAGTCGCGCTATCAGCGGTATCGGGTAGTCGTATGCGGCCCTGTTTGTGAGCACGGATCGCATCGCGCACTTATTTGAAACACGAATGTTCCAATCGGATCACTCACTCAATAACCTTCTGCCGCTCTGAGCTCCTACCTAGCGCCGACAACCTTCAGCTTGGGAAGATCCTGCGCAATCCAACTCTGAGTCTAAGTTCTTAAGCATCGGCGATGGATAGCAAGCTTTCGAATTGGCGTGGTAATTGCCTGCAAGTTTGGCACTCATATGTCGTACTTGGGGAAGTGAATGTCGCTATCAAGCAATTCCATGCAGTTATCCTCCGCCGAAAAGCACTGGTTACCCTGGTTTGGCAAGACCGGCAAACTGGCGATGAACTGGTCTTGCCGACTCAATCGGTCTGCCTACCCGGTGATTGAGCAGACATTCGAGGCTATTGCCGAAACCCGAGTCAAATTGCTGCACAACTGGACTCGGGAGCAGTGGGAACACTTGGCCGAACTGGCCGCGACCCTTAGCCGCGACTTCTCCCATCTCGACAATCATCCGCTGCTGGACAAGCTCGGCCAGGCCGAAGACTTTTCCGAACTCTTTGTCGTCGATACAGGCGGCGCAGTCATCGCCTCGACCTGGAGTGGTCATGGCAAAAACAGCCCCTGCGTTCCCAAAGCATTGGCTGAAGGTTTGAAAGCTCCGTTTCTCCACGGCCCCTACAGTGACCCTCTGACCTTGCAGATTGGTCCCTCATCATCGCGCTTTCACGACGAGGTCACGCTGATGTTCCACCAGCCCCTGAAGGCTGACGGCAAAGTACTTGGCTGTCTCTGCGGCCGCGTGCCGAATGATGTCTTGGGTGACCTGATCCAGCGTGAGGCCGGGCATATTTTTGCCGAGTCGGGGGATAACTACCTGTTCATGGTTCAGTCTCGCTTCGACCCGGCGATCCAGCCGGGTATTGCCCTGTCTCGTTCGCGCTTCGAGGACGGTACGTTTACCCACGGCGAGAACCTCAAAACTGGCGTACGGACTCCCTGGAAGACCGTGCAGGTACAGCGCCACACCGAACTGGAACTGCGCTTCACTGATCCGGCGACCCAACAACTGCACCCCGGTGTGCGGGAAACCATTCGCACTGGCTCCAATCTGTTCGTCACCTATCCCGGCTACTCGGACTACCGGCACATTCCGGTGGTCGGCAAGGGCGTTACTTTCCAATTGCCCGGTTCGCCTGACCGCTGGGGCATGATGTGCGAAGCCGATCTGGAGGAAGTCTATCGACGGCGCTCGCTGAGTTACGGTTTGATGAAACCTTACCTGGCAACCATGGTTGGCCTGTTCGCCTGCAATTTCCTGGTCCAGCACTACAGTGGTCTGGAGCAGAGCCTGATCGATGCTTGCGAGACTTTGAGCATGCTGACGGTTGCGGTCCTGTTCAGCACTTTTGGCCCGAAGCGGTTGGCTGCGCGTCTAAACGAAATGACCGGTGTGATCAGGACCATCGCTGAAGGCGAGGGCAATCTGCGTCAGCGCCTCGACACCACGCGTATGGCCAACGACGAGACCGGAGATATGGGCCGTTGGATCAACAGTTTTATCGACCATCTGGATGCGGTCGTCGGGCAGGTGATCAAGGCCAGTCACAGCGTCGGCAAGACCAACCAGCTGATGCTCGGCCGCAGCCAGGAGGCCAGCCTCACCTCCGGCGAAGTTGCGGAGGCGGTGCATCGCATGATGATCATCGTCGAAGAGCAACTGGGCGAGATCCAGCAAGCTTCGGCCAGTGCCGAACAAATGAAGCAAGCGATGGACGAAGTGGTCAGCCGAGCCCGCGAGCAATTTCTCGCGGTACAGGTGGGGACTCAGTCTATTCGCGATGTCGTGGAGCGGTCTTCTTCGAGCGTGCAGTTACTCGACAGCCGGATGGCACAAATCGGCAATATCACCGGCCTAATCAGCGACATCACCAATCAGACCAACTTGCTGGCGCTGAACGCCGCCATTGAGGCCGCCCGCGCCGGCGAACATGGTCGTGGTTTTGCGGTGGTAGCCGATGAAGTCCGAACCTTGGCTTCGCGCACATCCCGCGCCGCCGACGACATCCGGCAGATGGTCGAAGGCCTGCAAAACGAAACGCAAAAAGCAGTGGGCTTTATGGAAAACGGAGTCAAGGATGTTGACAACAGTTTGCGCCTGGCCGAAGAGGCATCCTCGGAAAATGTGCAACTGCATCAGGCAGTGGAAAGCATGTTCAGCATCATTCAACAACTCAATGAACGCAGCCTCGACTATGGTAAAACGATAAAACAGGTTGACCAGTCGTCCGCAGAGATGCGCCAGACGGTGATCGTGCTGCAAACCAGTGCAGAAACGGTAAGGCTTGACGCCAACAAGTTGCAAAAACTGGTGGGGCTGTTCGAGGTGAGCAACAACTCCCGGCAAAGTGCTGCTTGAGGCTTTGTCGCGTACTTCAGAGTACGGCAGATCGGTGAAGAGTACGGGGTTGATCCGGGCCGTCATCGAAACGTTGGCTCATGTCTTTTGGTGAGCAACCCAGGTAATAAAAGACTGAAATATTGCTCACTCTCTTGCTGTGCGGTGAGTACATTGATGATCTAGTTAGTGTTGGGTACGGAGAACTCGGTACACTGCGGTGCAAATTTTTGTGAGTCCTATCATGACCCTCACTGACGCCACACTAGTGCTGCTGCTTGCGGCACGCATCCATGGGACAGACGAAGCCGTCAGGGCCTCGGCGAAGAGCGTGGTCAAGAAGTTGCCGCGCAGTAAACGCGATCTGATCTACAAGGTGATCGACAGCCGAAGTCCGCTCGAACTAGTGGATTTTCTGGCGCAGAACCTGGATGCGGAATGACAGGCTGCGGGTGTGTGCCCATCTCTGATTCTTTGCATCAGAGCCCCGCGGCATGGGGATTTTTCTGGGCGCAGAAAAAAGGGCCCAACTCGCGTTGGGCCCTGTGATGCGATTGCAGCGGTGAGGTAACGATCAAACTCCATCGTTCATGCATCGTGAGTCATCCATTACCATCTGCTTCAGTTGCTGCTCCAGGTTGAGTACATACTCCGAGGCGCTTCGGGCCTGCCCACTGGCGCGGAAGATCGCGCGCTTGTCAGCCTTGAGCAGGCTAAGCCAGGAGTCGATGTAGCCCTCGTGCCTCAGCTCTCCCTGTATACCGGTGTAGGCACATAAAAACGCCGCCCCCATTTCGGCGATCAACTCCTCAAACGCGTAGCCTGGGGAGCCGAACAGACAGGATGACGTCACGCTTTCACGCTGCAACCGAGCGTGATGCCCGGTCCAGTGCGTCAGCTCGTGCAGTGCGGTGGCGTAGTACCCACCTTCATCGTGAAATTGCGCTTTTGTCGGCAGTTGGATGAGATCCCTGACCGGATGGTAAAAGGCTTCGTCTGCAGAACGATGAACGATGTGTGCACCCGAACGTAACAGCAGATTTTCCGCAGCGCTGTTGGGCTGGAAGGGATCACTCTGTTCCGTCTCGAGCAGGGTTTCATTGAGTATTTCGAGTCCCGCCGTTTGCTCGATGTTGAACAGAAAATGCGTCCTGAGTATGCCGAAGTGAGCGACCTTGGGCTGACCGTTTTCATCGAGTACGGGTTGGCCTGACTCGGTCTGTTCCTCGCGCTCCATCGGCTTATAGAGCACCGCCAGGGTGCTGTGCTCACCCTTACGGATATGCCCACCAGCTTTTTTGGCTTGGTTGAAGGTCAGCCAACGATCTTGAGTGAATCCCTGCAACCTGGCCTCGGCCCAGAGCAGCGGTAAATTGATCCCCGAATAGGGACGCCGCGTGATGGCGTTAATGGGGTAGGGGTGATGGTGACCGACTTTAGCTGAGCCACTTGAGGACCAGGGTTTGATCCAGGGAGCAACGCCTTGATCTAACGCGGTAACGATCTTGTCAGTCACGTCTTGGTAGATATCGCGCATGGCAATTTCCTCGAGAGAAAAATGGAGGAACGCCTTGCCCGTCGGGGGAGGGTTCCCCGGTGGGTGATGGGCTGGATTGATGCAGGTCTGCATGCCGTCCGAATGTGGAGGTGGGCGACGCCAATTGCGCTTAGCGCTGGTGTTCTCCTGCAAGTGCTATCAGTAAGGCGGCAGGCTGACCCGGTTCTTGGAGTAGGCTGAGACTCAATTGCAGCAACGGGTCGTGGTCGAAGTGATCGGTTGGTTCAATGTGGACTACCTCGAACAGCACATAGGGCTTTTGTGGATAGGCCAGGTGGGCCTCGAAGGCTGCGCGCAATACGTGGCTCAACCGATCGATCTGCAGCTTCCCAGCGTGATCGGAACGCTCGAGCTGTACTGCGCGTTGCCACGCGCCAGGGGTGAATACGATGGGCAACCGAAGGGTGTTCAGTGTTTCCGGTGTAAGTGAGTCGGGCATGGTATGTCTCCGTTGAAAACGCGAAGAAACCTGTCCCGTGCGGGAAAAGATTTCCCCGCAGTGGGTTGAAGAAAATCAAGAGGGTTTTCCTGACGAGCAGAGTCCGAAAGGCGCTTAGGAGAGCAGTAGGCGTTCATCACCGTAGAAACTGTCACCGTGCGAGCCACCGAACGCTAATCGCACTTGGGGAAGAACCATCACCGAAGTGACGTAGCCTTGAAGGTTCTGGCTACTTGGGCAGGTGCTGTTGATAACAGCGATCCGTACCTTGTATTTAACTGGACGATTTGTATGGGTCAATGACTGTAGAGACGCTGTTTCACGGAGCTTGTCTTCTGTCTTCCAGTGAAGATTTTTCGGCTGGGGCAAACTGATAAACGGTCAGGCACGGGCCGATTTCAGTAGTACGCTATTGCTCTTGTCTCAACCATGAAAACGCTCAGAAGAGGGCGAGACCATGCCGATTCAGCAACCTGTTCAGAGTTCACGTGCCCACCGCTGGGCGTACGTCTGTGGTATGTCGGTGAGGCGTGGTTACCGTAGGTTGAAAACGTTTGAATCCCGCGTGGTTGAGCGTGCGGAGACGGTAGGTATGCCCGCAGGTAAATTTCTTGTTCGCGGGAGTTTTCTGGCTGCCAAGTTGGCTCTGCTCGGAGCATCTATTTTTGTTAGCTTCTGGTTGTTTGTGCTGATGTGCACAATCGTCGTATTAGCAGCTATCCCAATTCAAGATTCAGACACTCCAGGTATTGACGATCTCGATGATCCAATGCATAGAACGTCTTGGCCTGAGCGGTACGATAAATGGGGTTCTCTGAAGTAGCCTCTTGGTTATTTTGAGCTCGATTTACCCGAAACAATTCTTGCACCGCTCATCAACTGAGAGGTTCCGTTAGAGCTCGCTGTCTGTGCTGCGTGGGTTCCCCTACTGAGCATTCCTTCTACGCCTGAACCTACGCTATATCCGGCCCAACTCATGGTGGCTAGAAAAACCATCGGTAGCACGATGAACATCGCCCCCATCACATACTCGATCACCTGCGCCGTGACCGTCCCATCCATAAACCCGGACGTAGGCAGCGATAACAGCACTTGATTGGACGCCGAAACCTGGTTGTACAAGGTGTCGAGCATGCTGGAGTCGATCCAGCGGGCGAGTTCCCACCAGAAACTCAGCATGTGCAGCGTGAACAGCGCGAACGTCACCGTCATGACGGTCTTCAGCTGATAGGTACTGACCAGCAGGATCAGCGGCAGGCTGATGATGACGCCCATAATCAGAAAAGCCTGCACCATCGGCAGGGCGGCGCGTAGCGCGTTCATCGCTGGGAAGTTGCTAAAGGAGCCTAGGGCCAGCCCGGTGTTGGTGGCCAGGTTATTGAGCCCCTGATTGATTGAGCCACCACGAGCGCTGGAGCCATAGTCCTGGTACACCTGTCCGGGCGACATGGACATCGATTGCTGGCGCGGGCTGACCAGCTCACGCAGGGTGGCATCCTCGACCTCGTTGCTCGAACGACCAGTCAACCAACCTTTCAGCTGAGTCAGCAGCGAAGGATCGACCTGCTGGATCAAGCGCTCGCGCAAGCCAACACCGCTATCGTTCCACCACTGCTTGCAGGTGGGGTAGCCCGCGCCATTCTCCAGCCGAGGCAAGGAGACATCGCGACTTTCGTCATACGGCCAGCTGACGCGCGGTGTGTGTGAGCGATCCGTATCGTAGTAGCCAGGCGTATCAAGAAAATAGCTTGAGCCGATCCAGGACGCATCATGACTTTGAGCCTTGTCCAACTGGGGACGGTTGGTAAACAGCCGGGAGCGAGAATAGCCATAGCAGTCGCGGGTGAAGTCGGCGACTTCCTGCAGCAGTACCTGGCTGTCGATGCGCGAGCTGTCGATCTCCATGCGCATCTGCCGGATATCCGGCGCACAGGGGATGGAGGCGGTGGTCGCCGCGGTCACGCCTTTGCTCAAAGCATGCACCAGAAACCACCAGATCGGCACATTGGCGGAGTGTTCGCCAATGGTATTAAAAGTCGTCCCCCAGGCGGTTTCTGCTGGCTTAGCCACACTGATACCGCAGCGCTGGCTTGCCGCATCATCGAACGCCATTGACGTGAGGCTCAACGGAAAGACCGGTGCGCAGCCGAACAACACAACGATGTAGGCCAGCCACAGCCGGTTTTCAATCCGAGGTACCGAGAGCAGGCCCTTGTTGCCTTCATCCGCGCCTTGCTGACGGGCCGACAACCATTCTTGCAAAATAATTGCACCAAAGGGCGCGGCGAACAGTCCAGTGTCGGACAGGACGCTCCAGAGGCCGTTGTTGATGATCCAGGCCAGCAGGGAGAGGTAAAACTCCAGGTAGCTGTTGGTGCTCATGAGCATGGTGGTGACCTCACAGTCGGGTGAACTCGACGACGGTCAAGAGCACGAGCCCTAATGTCCCGATGTGCTTCACACGCAGTCGATCCTGTGGTCGATGTCGGTAGCGCCGAAGCAGATCCCACCAGAGCGCAAAGAGGGCGCCGTAGAGCAGGGCACGCCACCACCGCAGATAGGGTCGTACGGATTCGAATGCCTGCTGCCAGGCCTCGAAACTACCCAACGCAGTGCGGCCGATCCATGCGACCAGTGCGGCGGTGAGGATCATCGCCGCGGCAATTCCCAGACCTGAAAGCAGAGTGAACAGCCGTGAGCGTTTCATGGCTTCACTTGCGCCTGGCGTCGGCGTCATTGAGTCGCCCGGGCTCGGGATCACCTTGCTCGACGGTGCGCGATGCGTCGGCACCCCCTGCATGCCGATCTAGCACCAAGCTGGCGGTATTGGTGGCCAGCATCTGCCGGACCTGCAGTTCGGTCTGCAGCAGGCGAATTTCGCGCTCCAGAGCCTCGATGTTTTTCGTCAAGGCGGTTTGGGCCGGCTCGGCGGAAGCTATATTCGGTTCGTGACTGCCTGCCAGCAGCGTGCGCAGTAGCAGGAGCGCTTTGTCGAGTACGCTGGACAGGGCCGTCTCGCTGGCCAGGCGTCGCGCCAGCAGATCCTGGTCGGGATCGTCGCGCAAGGCTTCGATCACGCCACGGGTCACTGGCAATATTGGGCTCGAGGCTTTAGCCAGATTGTCAGGGGTAGGCGACAGTGAACCGGATAGCAGCCCTTGCAGGGCCTTGAGGCGTTCGCTGTAGGCCTCCTGGATCAGCGGCGTCAATCCGCTGCCCGCGG
The DNA here is from genome assembly GCF_019946615.1 of Pseudomonas sp. BF-R-01. NCBI lineage: Bacteria > Pseudomonadati > Pseudomonadota > Gammaproteobacteria > Pseudomonadales > Pseudomonadaceae > Pseudomonas > Pseudomonas sp. BF-R-01. The sequence goes on along the minus strand of NZ_JAGYFX010000015.1, from coordinate 25,997 downwards.
TAGCACGCAGGGTTTCGCAGCTGTCGCAGGTCGCGACTTCGCTCTCGCCCAACACGCGAACGGCCCATTCGGATTCCTCCTGGGGCGAGGTCCAAGTCTGGCAAATGGCCCCACCCAAACAGTCGCTGCTACTGATCGACGCACTGTCATCCACCGTCCGGTTATGCAGCAGGTTGTAGCCTGCTCGCACCACGTCGGCGGTCACTCGAATGGGTGTCTGCCCATTGCCTCCTGCCTTCGAACCGCCGACCCAGGACACTCCATTGTTGCCGTTACGCGCCTCGGTGTTTTTCACCGCGGCCACTGCATCTCCGCCGGTTTGCTCCAGATTGCCCTGCATTTCTTGGTTCTTGGCCAGCGCACCCCAGCCGGCTTGACCGACCTTGTCCGCCATCTTTTCGGCCATGGCCTGGCAGGTCAGCTTGGAGCGGTCGAAGTCGATACGACCTTGCATGACGCCGTTACTCAGCAACTCATAGAGACCGGGGTTGGCGCGTTGGATGATCAACGCTGGCAGCGACATCACCGCTTGGGTCGCGTTCTGCACGATGCTGCCCATGATCTGCTGGAAACCTTCAGTGACGCCGTTCAGCTGGTTTTGCAGGGTGTTGGTGAGGCTCATGTTTCCGCACATCATGTTCGCTCGCCATGATCCGCCGACACCGAGACCACTGGGTCGGTAGAGCGAACTCGGTGAGCCGACTGCCGAGCCGCCACCAATGGTGTACATCACTCGGTCGTCGAGTACTTCGCCTTGAGTGCCCAGGCGGTAATCGCCTTCGGCGGCGTGGACATGGAGGACAACGGTCAGCAGTCCGTAGAGCAACAGACTCACCACGCCCAACCAGGGTCGTGCGAGAAACCGACTCATGACGCACCGCCTTCGAAGTCGATGCTGAACAGAAAGGTCTGCCCCTCGCGCTTGCAGCAGCTATAGGGACGCCACAACGACCAGGCGTAGCCGCCATGCGCACTCTGTACCGAATCACCGGGGAAGATGGCGCATGTCGGTTGAACCTGAGGGTAGAGCAATTGCCATTTGTGGGTCGAAGCGTCGTTTTCAACGATCGGGCCAGGCGGCCAGTAGCCGTCGCGTTTGGCGGGCGTGAGCGGTACATACACATGCGGCTGCCCGTTACGGGTGATGACATCGCCGGCCCGTTGCGCCATGACTGCGGCCGCCTTGAAATCGTCGGGCTGTACCAGGAAGCCCTGCCGGGGGTAAACGTTGCCCCACATGTTTTCCGAGGCCTGACGACCAATTTCACGGATCCCCGGCACGAGGGATTCGGGGTAGAAACTTTCCGGGATGCCCTGGCGCCAAGCCAGTGAGTCCAGGGTGCTTAGGTAGTAGGGCATTAGTGCGGTAGCACCGCTGGCGCAGGCATAACCGGATTGCGAGGCCAGTTGCGTTACGGCCCAGCCACCGGGGTGGCCGATACCGTCGACGTTCTTGAAGCGGGGCAGGTTGTCACGGCGGGTGTTCGGCGTGATCAAGTTGCCGCCACCTGCCGCACCGCTGATGGGGGAAGAGAGGGTGGCCATCTCGGTCCAGGGGTTATTGCCGGTGGTGGCGTAGCTCGAGACCACCAGTTCAGGAATGAAATGACGAACCTTGGTCGAGGTTTTGACCTTGCAGCCGAAGGGCGTGCAGAGGAGCCAGAAACAAATGCCGACGACCCTGTAGTCGAGACAGCCTGGAGAAAGCACAGAGGACGTGATGCTGCCGCTGTCCAGCGCCACGCTTGGGCCGCACGTCAGCAGGAGGCTTAGCGCCAAGGGCCGTAGCTTTGTGGGCGGGATTGACGAGCAGGCAACAGGCATGATCCAGGCTCTCGGTGTATGGCCTGGGCAGGTTCGGTTAGCGACTGAAGACTGTCAGTGGAAATTATGAAGGCGGATCTATCGGGTTTGTGAGACGTGAGACTATTATTTGACGTGAAGGGCGCTGCGCAGGATATCGGGTTCCACAAGTAACTGATCTGCGGTAATTTCGAAAATATTGGCGAGCTTGCACAGGACCAACAGCGACGGATTGCCCGTGCATCGTTCGATTTGACTGACGTAGGTGCGATCCACCTCGGCCATGAGCGCGAGCTGCTCTTGGGTAAGGTTTTTCACGCGTCGCATCAAGCGGATGTTTTCCGCCAGCTGCAGACGAAGCTGTTCGTAGTCTTGAGTCATGCGCGCAAATTGCGCCTTGAGGGACTCTCAATCCACGGGATATAGTCTACATTTGCATTGATCTAGGCCATTTGATGCTCATGCCGGTTATCGAGCGTTCATTTGGTTTCGTTAAGATTTTCTAGGCTGGACTCTGCGTCTAACAATAAATCAGAAATCTAGGGTGTGTATGGACGAAAACTACATTTCAATTCCTGCGGCGGATGGTTGCCCAAGTCTTCTGACACCTTGGGGCAGCGAATTTGCCCCAATGATCGAACGTGGCGTGCAATGTGCTAAGGCTTGGCTTGATACGCCTGGCGAGATTCCACTGTGGTGGGAGCTGGCGCAAGCGCGCAAAACCTTTCCTGTCGGTGACTGCCAGGATGCCTTTGAAGCCGGATTCCTGTTGAGGATTCAGCAGCGGCTCAGCAGTGTGCCACCCAGCCCAAATCAAAGCTGAGAAAAAAGACCTTTAAGACGCGTTCATACTCATGGCTTGAACGGCTCCCGTTGTTCAGCAAGCGTTTCGGCTGCTGAAGCCCCAATACCAGCGCTCTCGCAGAGTTGGTATTGGGTAGTCGCTGCCAGCGTCTAGTTAACCGCGTCTTTCAGCGACTTACCGGCTTTGAAACTAGGCGTCTTCGCGGCTGCGATCTTGATGGTGGCCCCCGTTTGAGGGTTACGGCCGTCGCGCGCTGCACGCGCTTTCACCGCAAAGGTACCAAAACCAACCAAGGTGACGTTCTCACCGCTTTGCAATGCAGTGGATATGATGGTTGTGAGGGCTTCCAGCGCGCGTCCGGCAGTGGATTTCGGGAGGTCGGCGGAGCTCGCTATGGCCTCGACGAGATCGTTTTTATTCATGTATGACTCCTTCTGCTGGCTGAATGGTGACGAGTAATCTACTCAGATAGTTCGGGCATATCCAGCACAAAACCGCTCTCCAGCCCTTGTAGATGTAACGCTATTTGGGCTTCAGATCGATACTTACGTCCCGATTCCACGGGCCTGGTCAATGCGCTCAGCTACCTGGAAAGCCGCGTCCAACTCCGAGCAGCCGTTCTCCTGCATCAGTGTCCAGCGCTCGGCTTTTTCCTCGGGCTCCGTCATGGCCAGGGCGAGATAGAGACTGGGTGGTACGGCTCGAAACAGCGTTTCGAGTTTTTTCGACAGCACGACCCCCTCAGTGTATTTACCCGGCTCTTTACTGGCGGAGAGCAGCAAGGCTTTCTGTGCTGGCGTGAGTTTCTTGAACCGTGCGATCTCTTCGATTTCCGAGGTCGGCATGTTTAAACAAATCCACCATTCGATCATGTTGAGCATGGTCTGCGCAGCAGCGGGAAAGTCAGCAAGGTTTTGCGTCGCCAGCCAGAACCAAGCGCCGAGCTTGCGCCACATCTTTGTTCCCTTGACCACGAATGGCGCCAGCAGCGGGTTTTTGGTGATGATATGGCCCTCGTCGGTGACCATGATGATCGGCCGACCCAAATACTGATCGCGCTCAGCAAGGTTGTTCACGGTGTTCATCAGGCTGATGTAGCTGATGGACATCTGCGCCTCGTAGCCTTCGCGAGCGTAAGTGCCGAGATCGACAATGGTCACATCGCTCTCGGGCCAAGGTGTCCCCTCGCGATCGAACAGTTCACCCTCGAAACCCTGGCAAAACAGGTCGATGGATTCCCCCATTTCCTGGGCGCGCTCGCGACGTTTCTCCGGTAAGTGCGGGTCAGCGGCGACGCGCAGCAAGGCGTCGCGCACGTCGCGGGTCAGTACCTGGCGGCGTGCTGTGACACACGTCTGTGCCGCATCGAGAATGCACTCGCGGATCAGGCTACGATCGGCTCGACTCAGGCGGGCTTCTTCCTTGGCCTCGCCGCCGGTGATCATCAGGCGGGCGGTGATTTCCAGTTCGCCGAGAACATCGCGCTGGTCTTCGTGACTGGTTACCACCTCATCGTCCAGCTCATCGATCGACAGACTCGCCACCTGATCCGGCTGCTCGACCAGGCGCCAGGCATCGGCGAACGGGGCGAGACTGACCGAGGCGCCTGGTTTCAATTGGACCTTGTTGACCGACAGGTCCTGTGTCGCGAAGTAGTCTCCCTGCAAGCCGAATGAGTTGCCGGCCTCGACGATAAACAGGCGAGGGCGGTACACGGCCATGACCTGCATCAGCAGGGTAACCAGGGTGGCCGACTTGCCGGCGCCGGTGGGGCCGAACAACAGCAGATGGCCGTTCATTGCCCGGTCTAGACGTGACAACGGATCAAAACTCAACGGCGAGCCACCACGATTGAACAGGGTGATGCCCGGGTGGCCGGTGCCGGTGCTGCGGCCCCACACCGGAACCAGATTCGCCAGGTGCTGGGCAAACATCAGGCGGGTGTACCAGTTGCGCGTGTCGCGGGCCGGGTTGTAAGCCATCGGCAACCAACGCAGGTAGCTGTTGCAGGCGGCGACCTCATCGCCTTCACGTACCGGTTGTAGCCCCGCGCCCAATAGCGCGTTAGCCAGGCTGACCGAGCGCTGGTGCAATTGCTGTTCATCGTCACCGCGCACGTAAAACGCCAGCGTGCCGCGGTACAGCTTGTGCTGACGGCCAATGATCGCGCGGGCCTCTTCGACATCCTGACGGGTCTGGGTCGAGGCCAGGTTTTCACCGATGGCTTTGCGCGCCAAGCGGTTTAACTGGTCCTCGAGCACATCCTGCGGTTTGACCACCAGGGTCAGACTCATCACCGTGCCTTCAGGTAACTGGTCGAACAGGGCGTTGACTGCATCGCCCTTACGGGTTTCTCCGGTGAGTTGACCAATCAAAGGCGCCCGCCGCAGCTTGTCCACCACCATCACCCGGTGGGGCTGATCGTCGAAAAACCAGAGCCCGCGCTCCACATCCGAACGCGGTTCGTTGAAGAACAGCCGTTCGGCAAAGTCATGATCGAAGGGCAGTTCCAGCGACTCGCCATCACCTGACTCCGGATAGGCCACGCGTTGGTAGAAATCCTCGGGTGCTTCATCGGTGAGCCTGGGCACCGGATTGAACCAGGGCACTAACCAGGCATACAGACCTCGGCCATCGACTCGCGTCGATTGCACCCCGCACGCCTGCAACGAAGCCGCAATACGTTCGCAAGCCTGTTGCAGGGATTGCACCGGGGTGAGTCCTGCCTCCTCAGCGTCAGACTTGAGCCAGCGATAGACCACCAGGCGCACCCGGCGGTTGTTGCCGCGCCAGGGCAGGCGCGTCACCACCTTATCCTCAAACAGACCACCGGGCTTGGCGATGGCCTTTAGATGGCGGCGGCTGAGCTCAAAATACGCCTCGGTGAAGACCGTGCCTCGCGCGCGGTCCTGAATATAATCGGTGAGCTGGGTCAGGTAGGGGGTGAAGTCGTTGTCGTCCTGGCAGAAAAATTGCGCCACCCAAGGCGCTTGATCCAGCTCGTCAAAGCTATCCTGCAGGGCGTCTTCAAGGGCATCGCGGGCCGCCATCAGCCAATCGGGTTCGCGCCCTTCGGTACCGATAGGCAGCAACTCGAACACCGCACCCACCGAGCGATTGTCATCCAGTAGAAAGCACTGCTCGGTGTCGAGGTATTCGACCCACGGCAGATGATCGGTGAAGCTGGGATTGTGCGCATAGAGTGCAGCTTCATCGGCCAAGGTCGCGCGAGGGCGCAATGGGTGGCGCCAGGCTTTCCACGCGGCAGTGCGGTTGCCCGAATCACCGGTACGCACTAAAAATCTTCCTGACGTTCACCCGGTAATGCGTACTGCACATGTTGGTAGAACGGAAAGACAGTCGAGTAACCCGGAACCGGTGCCTGCTCGGTACCGCTCAAATGCGGATACACGTACAGCACTAGATCGGGATTGGGCAGGCGCGGGAATAGGTTGCGGATCTCGTTCGCCGCGGTGCGCGTGTACGGTTCCTGGAGAGCAACGGAGAAATCTGCTTGAGTCAAAGGGCGGCGTAACTGCTGCCGAGCATCCAGCAGTTGCTGCTGAGTGCCTTGCGAACCGGCACCGTTCCAGATGTCCAGCATGGTTTGCTCGCCATGGGGCAAAAGCGTCTCCTTGTCGGTGGAACACCCCGTCAGGACCCAGCAGATCAAGCTAATCCAGGTCAGACAGAGAAGCATGGTCTTTTTCATGGCGAACGCTCCGGCCCCTGGGCTCGTAGTCGATAGTGATCTCATGGTCGAGGTGCAGTGCGACCTGGGCGGCCGGTGGCACGTACACGGCAGCGAAGGCTTCGCCATACAGTTTGTTGACCCACTCGCGGATGTCGCTGACCCCACCACTGAGAATTGAATTCAGCGCGCTATTGCCACTGCTGCTGGTGACCCCGAGCGTACTGCCACCCGAACTGATCACGCTGCTGTTGTTCTGCTCATCCCCGAGCAAAGCGGCAACACCGGCGCCGGCGGCAGTGATCAAGCTCTGGCTGCCGAGGTACTGTTGAGCGTTCGAGCGGCGCTCACCGGCAATGCAAGGAATGCCATACGGATCGGACAGGTAACCGAGTCCGCCACGAATATTGTCGGTGTTCGAGCTCTGGGTGGTGGAGGCATTGCGGCTGGCTACCGCCTTCGGCTGAGGCACCGTGCGGATGGTGCCATCGGTAAACACAAAGGTGATTGACTCGACCTGTCCGCGTACGCAGGACAGGGTCCAGTCACCGGACGCCGTGCCGCTCATCACGGCCCCCGCGACGTCCGGCAGGTCGATGCCGTTGGCGGTCAGGTTCTCCGGACCGACCAGCACCTTGAAGGGATAGGGGTCATTCACGGTGCCGTCCACCGGGACTCGGCCGATCAGCGCGGTCATGGCGACCGAGCCCATCAGCGTGGCGTTTTCGGGGATCGTGTAGACCGGCTTCGCGCCTTCGGTACGATCAACGGATCGCGTCAGGTCGCGCTCACCCTTGGTAACTGCACGTAGCTGTTTCTGGCTGCGATCAATCGTGTTGTCTTTCAAGCCTTCCAGAGAGTTGAAAGCGGTAGGCAGGCTCAGTGCGGAGGAAGTCGTGGTTTTGCCTCTGGCGTCGGTGGACGGAGCATCCGAGGGTTCAATCCACTGCAGCGCATCATTGGTAGAGTGTCGCCCTTCGAACTGAGCGCCGTCGCCGGGCTCAAGCCCCAATCCGAGCGGCATGTCCTTGCTTTTGCCAGCCAGCCCCGACAACTGTTCCTGCAATTGCGTCAGCAGGCCGCGAGCCTGACGACTGTCTTGTTCCGCTTTGAGTCGGGCCTCGTTGGCGTGGCGGCGGCCTTCGTCGACCTGCTGGGTCACACTGCCAAGCGCGGTCTGGATACGCGAATCGACACTGTTTTCCCGCTCGCGTAGGCGGTTGTTTTCCGTCTGCAGTGAGTCATTGTGTTTCTTCAAACCGAGCATGTCGCTGCGCATGGCCTTCACCTGGCCGACCAGGGTGGCGACCGTGTCGCGTGGGGTATCGCCCGCAATGCCGAGCGACTTGGCTTGCTCGGCGGATAATTGAATATTGCCCTGATCAACTGGGTGCTCTGGAGAAGGTGTGCTGCCACCCGGGACCCAGGTTTTCAGGATGATCAGCACCACGCCCAGCAGCGCAGCCGGTACCAGCCATTTGAGCAAGGCGTTAGCTTTCATCGTCAGCACCTCGCGCAACGGGCGGGAGCAGCACGGCGCGTTCGAGGCCGGCACCGCGAGTGACGAGGTAGGCGAGCGTGGTGTCTTCAGCACTGCCGACCGGCCCGAGAAAAGCATGCTGGAAGGCCGCGGCGAACAGCGTGGCCTGAAGCCGACGTGGATCGAGTTGCACCGTCGCTGAACCACGATTGCGCAACTTCACCGCCGTCACCCAATAATCACCGAGTCGCCAGGCGGCGATGGGTGTGCTGGCCACGTTTTCGGTCGGCAGCAGGTTTGGCAGTTCGCTGCGCAGCGTGAGCGGGACGCGGCGTACACCGGGCAGGGACACCACGGTGCGCAACGGCGCGTACAGGCTCTGTGCGGCGTAGCGCGTCAACGCGACCGGGATTGGCGTACGTTCTGGAACAGGGGCGGTGCTCGATTCAGCCTCGGTAGCTTGCACCTGAGCATTCTTGAGAATACGCACGGGCTCCAACGGTTGATCACCAGGCGTGGCCGCGATGTCCAGGAGGATGATCTCACCCGTCGCGATCGATTGCAGTTGCAGGCGGGTCGGGGCAATGGCTTCCGACGCGCGCAAGTACAGCGTGCCGCCGGTTGACTGCACGCGTAGCTTGTCCGTCAGGGTTGAGGGCACGCCGACTCGAACAGCCTCATCGACAAAGATCACCCGCTCCTGATTGATCACCAGCGGGACCGCAAGGGGGAGGCGCTCCCAGTGCATCAACTCAACGGCCTGCGCTGCAGCTCCCCATAACATCAGTACGACGGTGAGTCCCAGGGTAGGCATCCGCTTCATGGTTCACCTCCAGGCAGGGAGATTTTTTGCGGCGTGCCCTGGTAGCAATCCAGTGCCAACCCCCACTTATTGCGTTCGGGGTCCAGATCAAAACGCATCACGCGTAATGGATAACGCACCACCACCCGTTTCACCGGTTCGGCGGCGTAATACTCATCAGCGTTGAGGTCTAGCTTGACCAGCCAGCTGTCGCGGTCGAGTTGCTTGACCCTGAGTTCCGGATCTTCGCTGTAGCCTCGGCCCAGAATTTCGTAGACGCCACGCACCCGCTGGCGCAGTTCGCCGGCGGCCTTGCGGTACTCGTAGTCGCCATCGAGGAAGGCCTTGCAGGAGGGTGTCAAGTAGGACTGCAAGCCATAGATGGCGCGGCGATAATCCTGCTCGCCATCCGAAGGCCAGCGGTTGAGTTGGCCAAAGATGTACAGGGCAAAGGCATACACATTCTCTGGGGGGATATCCCACCACTTGCGCGTGCTGCCCGAGCGCAGATCCGGGGGGACATGCACGGTCAGATCGGTCGGTGCCGAGCGCCAGCCATACCAGAGTCCGGCACAGACCAGGGCAAGGATCATTACCGCCAGACGCAGGCTGAAGATATGGGCCTGTTGGGCATCCACCTTGTTCCGAAAACGACTCATGGTTGCCACCGTGACAGGGCAGGGCGCAGCCGACGTGAACGGCGGACCGTCCAGGCACCGGAGTGGAGGATCAGACTGCCGCGACCCAAGCGCCAACGGCTGGCGAGCATCCATTCGAGTTTGCGGTACAACCAGGTCTCGGGGCGAGCCCGTTTGGCCCGGCGCAGTAGCGTGCCACCGGCCAATAACACCAGCGCCATGCCGGCGATCATGCCGGTCGGCGCTATGGCAATGGAAGCGGTGGCAATCGCTAGAGGGACGCCCAGCAGCAGGCCAATGACGGCGCCGGTGCCGAGTGCTACCCACATCTCATCATTGGTCAACCCTCGCAATACGGCGGGATCACGATTGAGTCGCTCTGGAAGAAAGACCAAGGTGCCGTCGGCAAGGCGTTCGATAGTGTCGTTCATGCCGACCTCACAGAATGGCGGCCGCCTTGGTCAGGAACCAGATGATGATCACCACCAGCAGGGCACCGATGCCGACCACTGCACCCAAGTCCTTCCAGGTCTTTCGTTGGTTTTGCACGTCGGCGTACACGGTCAACGAGTGCCACGCCACCCCCAAGAAAGCGAGTAGGGCGATCAGCAGACCGAGCAGGATGCCGCCGTCGTAGGCATAGTTTTTGATCGTCTCGATCAACCCGGATCCTTCGCCGCGCGAAGGGGCTTCCATGGTGGGGAGCTCGGCAAAAGCCAGGCTTGGGCCGAGCACCAGCAGCAGTCCGATCAAGCGCTGGCTCGCACGATCACGCAGGTTGTTTTTCAGAGGGGTAAAGCACTTGAGCATGGCGGCGATCTCCTGGGTTAGGACAGGGTGAAGAACATCAAAACCAGCAAGGTGAGCAGCACGCGTGCGGCGCTGCCGCCGAAGGCTCCAAAGCGCACGCTGCCGCTCGCCCAACCCCGGTAAGCCGTCCACATCACCCAGGCGCACCACAGCAAGGTCAGCACGAGAACCAGGGAAAGCCACAGCGTCGAACTGCTCTGCGGTGCGAAGCCGGCGGCGTTTTGGAACGCAGCGATCTGAACGTCAGTCATGCTCATGGCGAGGGCTCCGCAATCGGAGTGTCGAGGCGGTAATCACCGACCAGTTCACTGGGGTCGCGGGGTTGCACACGGGAGGGGTACAGATAGCTCTGCACCCCTTGGCGGATGCGCTGAATGTCCTGGGTCAGTCGGGGGTAGTCGAATCGATAGCGTTCGATTGGTTCAAGGGTACGGGCTGCCTCCGCTCGCGTCGCAAGGCGTTCGAGAGTGTCGAGTTGCTGCTGGACTAGGCTGAGCTGTTCCTGCTCATGAGTCGATGCGGCATAGCCGCTGACATGAGCGATGGCCAGTGAAAGGAATAACAAGCAGCGAAAGACGGTAGTCGACATGATGCTGGTCCATGTGGAGATGGCGCCAGCATCAAGTTAGGGGTTGAATTACTCAGTATGAAACGCGAGATGGGATGTATCGCTTTTTTGGAGGCGAGCGGAAGAAACTTACCCACACATACACTAGCAATCGATTGGGCGAAAAAGAGAGCTCAGTCTAGCAATCCTTCCCCATTAGTAATGTGTTGCTCATAGGGCAATGAGTGGATTCACTTCTGCTTGAAACGCGTATGGGTGACGAAGAGTCAATCATCGCTTAGCATGGGGGCGTTCACTTCTCATTTCCCTAACCTGAAGGAAGTTTCACATGTCTCGTTTGGCTGAATTTCGCAAGCTTGAACAACAACTGGCCGAACAGCTCGCAGAGCTCGAGTCGATGAAAAGTGACTCCGGTCTGAAAAAAGAAATGGAATTTGAGAGCAAACTACGTGCGTTGCTTGGCGAGTACGGCTTCAGCTTGAAGAACATCATTGGCATCCTGGATCCAGAGGCTGGCCGTCGTACCTCGGCACCAATAGTTGCCTCCGTAAAGGCCATCCGTAAGGCTCGCGAAGTGAAGATTTACAAGAATCCAAACTCGGGTGAGGTGATCGAAACCAAGGGAGGAAATCATCGACAACTGAAAGAATGGAAAGTCGAGTTTGGCGCAGACGTTGTTGACTCGTGGCGTACTCAGTAAGATCGGTTTGATGACCAAGGGCCTGTAAGGGCCCTTTTTTATCGGTGAGAATGATAAATCCAGAGTGCAAGTCTTGACCCGGTCCTGCACCAGTTTAATTGCTGGTTAGATCCTTGAATTTCGCCCAAATCTTGGAAGCCTACATTTCATCTGATGCTCTAACCCATAATGGGAGTCGAGGACGACCTCTAGCAGTTTTATTTGCATTCGTATGGCGTGTCAGTTTTGGGTCGCAGGATAACTATCCTGGCATCGGGACATGTAAAGAATAACTGGTTTTTCCGAATCAGAGATACTTCTTGAATGTCGTTGCCGTGATTGCCGTAATGATGCCGAGCATCACAGCACAAGGGAAAAACACAGCCATGGGATTGAGCGAAAAGGGTAGGGACAAGTAGATAACCCAGGGCACGATCAGCAGTGGTATCACGGCTCGTTTAGCTCGATGGTAGACAAAGCTACTTTCTCGCCCTGCGCCAAATTTACGTAGGTCCCGGCGCATCAGTCCATCGACAAAACCAGTGAACATGGCCAGCAGAAACAGGGGGATGGCCAGGACCAGAATGGTAAGGCGCACCACGAAGGTAAAGGTGACATACACAGCCGTCAGCATGAAATCCTCAATGGTTACGTAGAACTGGTTAATCCACTCCCAGAAGCCATTGCCATGGTTAGGCCCCCGCGCCTGCTGGGCAAAATCTGCAAAGCCGGTCTTGACCAACAACCACTGATTGAGAAAATCCAGTAACTGGATGATCGTTTGCCCAGGCTGCTGGAGGATGAGTGAAGATTTGAAGTGTTGGCTAAGCCAGCCCAGTTCATTGGTCAGCATGGCCTGGCTGTGCCGCCAGCCCTGATCGCCCCAAAAGAGCAATAGGCCTGCAAACTCGATCAGGATCGAGAACAGCAACGAGGCGATCAGTACACCAATAATGCGTAAAACCAAGCCAATCACCGAGACGATTAATCCTGGGCGCTGGATTGGTTGTGGCGGCGTGTTCTGGGTGGAAGTCGCCATCGTTCACTCCATTGTGCGTTGCAGAGTCGATGCCATCACGATCCTTCTGGATAGTTTTCTGCTGAGTCAAAAACCTGCAGCAGGGGCGGGCTACCCGACCTGATCCAGATCGAAGTTGGTAGTTGGGCCGCCACCGCTTGCGCTCCACCATTGCCCCGCCTGCGCGTTATAGGTCGCCCGCATTCGCTGGGTGAGCTCCTGCAGGTCCTTGGGCATGGCATCGTCGTTGGAGGGTTTTGGCAACGGCATGCGGACTTTCCAGAGCTGCCCACCGGCCTGGAAGGAGAACATTTGCCCCTTGGGTAAACTGACGATATGAGCCGGCTCGATCAAGGGCACGCTGGTGCTACTGACGCGGTCTTGCGAGGAGGACGTGAAGTCCGTGTTGGCCTCAGGATCGGAGGTGTCGGTGGCACCCGACACCAGGGTCTTGGTCAGCACGTTAACCTTGGGCAACTGTTGGGTGAGCAGTTCCGCAGTGGCGGTTTCGCGCACCCGCAGTATCTGCAGGGTGTTGAAGTTACCAATGACCTGGCCGGCCTTGGCTCGGTTGCCGATTCGCGCTTCGATATCGCTCAGGGTTTGGGTGTAGGCCGTCACCTGGATGCCGGCGCCACCGCCCTTGTTGATCAGCGGGATGAACTCATCGCCCATCAACTCATTGAACTCATCGGCGTGCAGGTTGATCGGCAACTTGTCACTATTGTTACCCGATTGGGGCAGACCATGGTCAATGCCATGTTTGTAGATGTGGCCAGCGACCGAGACCAAATCGGCAAACATGGAGTTGCCCACAGCGGCGGCCACCTCGGCGTCGGTCAGCGCATCCAGGCCGACGTAGACGATCCCGCGTTTTCGGATGATCTGCATCCAGTCGAAGATCGGCCGTGGGTCGTCCAGATCGGTGTAGTCGGGGGCCAGCAGTTGGGCTGTCTTGCCTGTGGTGAGTTTCTCCAGCAGCGGCAGTAGCGAGGCCACGATTTTGTCGAAGTAAGTACGGTCATAGCGAACCGCCGAACGCAGTCCATCCAACACAGGATCGAATACCCGTTTCACCGCCAGGTACTGCTCGATGGCCACGACACGCTTTTCGCGCCCGATCATATGTCGGGGAATGTTTTTTTCGGTGAGTTTGCCTTCAAGCTGGACGATCACTTCCCACGCCTTCGGGTCAGTTTTGGCGAAAAACTGCTGGGCGTATTCGATGAACAGTGCGTCGATGTTGACCACATGCCGTTGGATCTGCAGGTAGTCCGGGCGTCGACCCAACTCGATCAATGCGCGGGCGATGATGTTGACGAAACGCCAGGCAAACTCACGGAAGGCTGCAGAGTTACCTTCACCACTGAGCTGCCCAGCGATGCGCGATGCCACCTCCGAAATGCGTCCGAAGCGTCCCACGGCGTTGTAGCGGGCGGAGATCTCCGGCCAGCCCAGATGGAACACATAGAACTCCTTTTCCCGACCGGCTCGTTTGGCTTCGACATACATCCGCTTGAGCAAGTCAGCATCGCCTTTCGGATCGAAGACGATGACCACCTCATGTTCGATGCGATGAATGTCCTGGGTGATGTACACCTCGGCGAGTCGCGTCTTGCCTACACGGGTAGTGCCGAGCACCAGGGTGTGTCCGACCCGTTCGCCCAGCGGCAGACTGACTTCCGTTTCATTGGGCTCGACCCCATGCAATAGTGGCGAGCCACCTACCGGGGGCAAAGGGCGCAACGGATTGAACGCACTGTCCCAGGCCGTTACTCGGGCCAGTATCGAGAGTGGAAACGGTGCATGCTCCAGGCGCCTTTCGAGTCCACGGGCCAGACGGTAGCTGGTCGGTTGGTCGACATAGTGGGCGACCGCCGGATCCTGGGCCTCGACCAAGCGCTGGGTGTGTAGACGGGTCCAGCGAAAGCCGCGACCCATGAACAAATGCTTACGGCTAACCGGAATCTGCCGACTGGTCAGTTCGTAGCGGGGCAGTCGGCGGATATTGCGTCGATAGCGCAACACCTCCCAGGCTTGGCGCAGCCGGATCAGGCCGAACAGGGCATAGGCCAACGCCGCAACCCGACCGATCTCGGGTGACAGGGCCACAGTCCAGGGCGAGTACACGCACAACACCGCGGCAGCGATGCAGATCGCTACGGTGTACAGCTCCACCGCTGGCCGGAGCTTGGACTCCATCGCATGCTCGGCCATGACCTGGACTCACTGTACCAGTGAGGTGGCAGTGATCAAGACGGGATAGTGCTCAATCTGCAGGCGGGTGGCGATGTCGTTACCGTTGACCGGCAGGATGGTGATGCCTGGAGCAGCTGCTCGAATCCGGGCCAGGGCTTCATTATCGACCACTTCGACGGCGAGGCCCACCGCGCCCATTTCCTGCAGTTCAGGAGCGCGTTGACGCAGCCAAGTCAGCGACTGGGGATCGTCACCAACCAGGAAAAATGGCTGTAAGCCCGGCATGCTCAGGGCGCGAGACGTGATCTGGCCGGGGCTCAAGTGAGAGCTGCGGACGGGCAGTATCCAGGCTTCATCGGCAAACGTGGACAGGTCCGCATGCATGGCCCGATCAGGCTGGGTCCTGTTGTTTATTGGCGGTCTGGAAACTTGAAAATGGGGCCGGGTGAAGTCGCTGGGCTGCCCCCCAGCTATGGTTAGCTCCGGCTGGGCGAACGGTGCCAAGAGCAGGAGGAAATAACAGGTAAGAGATATGGGCTTCATGGCGATGTGCCCTGTTCGAAGGAAGCCAGCAACCGTTCGAGTTGCCGGGAAAAACCTGCGCGGTAACGTGCGGCCGGCGCTCCTCCTGCCGGGCGGTGATAGCGTCCGGCAGTTGACACCCAATCACCGGTGGCGGCGTGATGCTCCTGCAACAGCGCGGCGGTTACGGCGAGATTTCGGTAGGGATCGAGGGCTTCGCAGGGACTGGAAAAACGTTGCCCGTGGTAACCCAGGTTGGTTTGTCCAAGACCGACATCGACCCGCTTGGAGTCATGCAGGGCGAGCGCCTGAAGCAAGGCGTGACAGGCGGCCTGGCGAGTGGCGAAGCGGTAGGGTGTTCCGGCGATGTTCAGGGTCCAAGGCCAGGGCAGCAGTCGACCACGGACGCGGATACCACTCTCCTGCAGGGCAATCGCGAACAGCACCGTAGAAGGGATGTCGGCGTCATGCGCCGCCAATTGGTAGGCAGGAGGCGGAAGTTCGTCAGCCTGGACGGCGAGCATTGTCAGCATGAGCGCAATACCACTCAGTCGAGGCGTTGCCATTGTCCATTCACCTGTTGAAATGTGGCAGGCAATGGCCCCGGGGCACCCAGGTTGAACCAGCGACCACGGTCATGGTTCAAGGTGATCTGCTGGCGTTGGACCTTGACCGGATCGATGTCCGCTTGCCGAGCCCAGCTACGGACGCGTTCATCCTGGCCTTGGCTGCCCACCAGGTAGATATCGAACGCCGTGTCGCTGCTTTGCAGACGCTGCGCTTCGTCGGTGCACGCCTGGCAGTGGTCCTCCACAAACAGGGCCTGGCGCGGCATGACCGATGAGCTGGCAGGGGGTGGGGACGCCATGCCCTGGATCGGCAGCAGCCCGGGAAACAGCTTGGTCCAGGCCGCGGTGTAAGCGTTTTGGTAAGCCAACTCGCGCTCGGCGCGTTTGGCTTCCAGCGCTACCTGTAATTCGGCATAGCGCTGGCGCTCTTGGTCGGTCTGGGCTTCGACCCCGAGTGCGGTCAACGGATCGAGGTTCGGGCTCCAGAAACCGCGCGGGCCGGCTTGGATCTGTTCGAAGCGCGTCCACTCCTGCTCCGTCAGACCCCAGCTCGCCGCCTGTTCAGAGTCAGAGCGCCCCAGGGGAGCGGACTGCGTGTCCTGGGTCCGTGACTGTGTCGTCATGGGATTGCCCATCGCTGCTCCTGTGCTCAGTAGCGAAATGAGAAAGACGACGGTGGGCAGTAGCGCTCTGTTCATGATTGCGTCTCAAGGGAGGTGCACGGTCTGGTCTGGCTGAGCCGCCACTGCGAAGATGGCTGAGTTCGGTTCCAGCACTTTCAGGTGCCAAGTTCCGAGCTGCTCGCCGCTATGCAGCAGCCGAACATCCATGAGCGAGCGACTGTCATGAGGAGCGACCACCAGAAAGCGCTCACCACCGCGGGACTCGACACTCAACACTGAAAACGGCGGCGAGAGCGGGGTGGGTTTGGGGTGAGCGGTCTGTTTCGGCTTGGCCACGGAAGACGTCGATGGTGGAGTTGATGGCTGGGTCTTGAGCTCCACGAGCTGCTGCTCGACGTGCTCAAGGCGTGCGCGTAGCGCTGTCATGTCCGCTGCGGTGGCGCGGGCTGTCAGACCGTCGCGCAGTTCCTGTAATTCTTGCGCCCATTGATCCAGCATGGGGTCGAGGGTATTGGCCTGTTGCTCACCGGTATCGACCATCTGCTTCAGGTCTTTCAGCGCGTACTGCAGTTTTTCCTGTGCATCCTTGAGGGCGTTTGCATCACGTTGCAGGGGGTCCAGGGTTTGTTGGTATTGCGTGTTCGTGCTCTGCAGTTCGGCCACGCGTTGATACTGGTCATACAAACCACCGCTCAGGCCGGCGACCGCCAAGCAAAGCAGCCCAATGATGAGAGTTTGAAACGTTGAGGCTTTCATGGGCGTGCCTCCAACAGATGGGGCGAGACGGGTGTGATCAGCGCGACGCCGGCCTCCGTTTTCTGCTGTTCGAAGCAGACCGAACGGCTGACTTCGTCGGTCGTGAGTTGCCAGGCGGGGCCAGCGAGCACGTGCAGCGCGCGGCGCAAAGAAATCGGGCCGAGCCGGTAATGGGCTGCGGGCAGAGGCCGGGTAAAAAGCACCTTCACTGGCTCGGTGGCAGGACAGAGCGAATAGCCCGAGCGTTGCAATACGTACTGCAACGTATCCTGCACCGAAGGGCTCAGGCTGGACGGGATGTACACGTCAATGATTTGGGCGAGAAGATCGCGTTGCTCCGTGGTGGGCTCGGTGCTGACCAGCGTATAGCGGCCATAGCGGAGATCTCCCGGATGGCTTCCTTCGGCTGCGCCCTTCAAGTACTGGGCTCGATTGGAGCCACTGTCGATCTCTGGATGGGGCGGCACTGGGTTGGGGATTGGTGCGGTGCAGGCGCTCAACAAACCCAGCAGGCAGACAGGCGTGAAAAAACGCTCCATGGAAAAAACCTCATGTTAGATTCAGTGCAGAACCTGACATGAGGTGAAGGAGCGATTCAGTGAGAAAGTTGATTCAAGGTGGGTCGTGTTAACGATGAACACGTTGCTATTCATCGAAAATGGCGAGCCCATCCAAGACGGTAGCGTCGGGGTCGAAGATCAACAATCGCACATCCGCCAATGCCGCGAGGTACAGCACCTCGATCAACGCTACTGGCGTACCGGCATCGAGTTGCTCTTGCCTCAACGAAGAGTAAGGACGGCTCTCAATCTTCAAGAGGTTAGCGTCGGTCCAGGGTGTGCCGATCAGTTTGCAACCGATGCCGTGGCAATCCGGCAACGGTAAAAGCTCAAACAATAGGCCGGTTTGCCTCGGAGCGGAGTGACTGACCCACCCTTCCAGATAAAGCATCGCTTCGTCGGGAAGGTGTGCGGTGCTGATTTCCCAGGCTCGGCTGTAGTGTCCCGTTTCGAAACTCAAGCGGTGGACCATGGCCTGGGCTTCTTCCAGGGCGTACAGATCGCTGACGTGATGCTGCTCGTTGAACATTTCGCCAATCACGGCGTAGATCACTTGGCGCACCAGCCCGGTGGACGGGCAGCGTTCATCCAACTCATCTGGGATAGATTGGCCTTCGCTGATCAAGGCGAAATCGTCATTGAACAGGCAGGGGAACAGTTGCAGCTCATGGTCGGGCAGATGGGCCTGTGAGTCGTGCACGGGTCGAAAGCAGGGAGGGCAGTCGTCTTCGTAGGTGATCAGTAGCAGCCGTTCGATACGAAGGTTGTCGTAACCGCGAACAAACGGGTTTGAGGCCATCAGCAGGGCTGGGGCTTGGGGGACGGGGCTCATGAGAGTTCTCCAGAATGAAAATGAACAAGGCGCCCGAAGACGCCTGTGAGGGTTAAAGCCAGCCATGTTCGGCAAGGGAGAGCGGACGACCTTCACCCACGATGAAGTGATCCAGTACGCGCACTTCGATCAAGGCCAAGGCCTCTTTCAACCGTGCGGTCAAGACGCGATCCGCCTGGCTGGGTTCCGTACAACCTGAGGGGTGGTTGTGAACAAAAATGGCGGCCGCAGCGTTATGCGTTAAGGAGCGCTTAACGACTTGGCGGGGGTAAACGCTGGCCCCATCAATGCTGCCGTGAAAGAGCACTTCGAACGCCAACACGCGGTGCTGGGTATCGAGAAAAATCACACCGAAGACTTCATGCTCTTGTGGCGCAAGATGCAGTTTTAGGTATGAGGTCACGGCGTCAGGTGACGTCAGGTTAGGGCCGCGGGTGAACAGCCGACGATCCAGAATATGCAGCGCTTCGTCGATCACTTGGTTTTCTTGGATGATACGATCAGCCTCGACATCCAAGGTTTCAATCAGTGAGAGTTGGGTGTTCATGGGGGTACCTCCGAAGGGAACAATCAGGGGTACACGCCCGAGGGGAGTGGTGTCCCCGAGGTGGGTGTGGAGTCACGGGCGTTAGCCGATGACGCGCTGTTTACAGCCGGGTGAATCGGTGGCGTTGACCGTGTAGGGGCGAACCACAGCCGTCGCAGGGCAATGGGGAAAAAGCTTTTATTCCCCAGTCGGCTGCGGGATCAAAGTCGGCACTGATGGGCATCAACCGAACCAGTCCACGATGTAACGCGGCGATGCGTTGTTCGACCTCATCCTGCGAGTGATACAGCGATAATGTGCTGTAGTCCTCGTAAGCCGCAGCGAACAGGCAGTCGTCGCAAAGCCAGAAGGATTCCATATTGGTTCTCCTGTGCGGATTGAAGAAAAGGCGCTCGGGGGAGCGCCTTGATGAGGAACATCGTGGGCCGTTCAGACAGACTGATCGGTACGGGAGGCATCACGGCGGGCCGTGCGGTGAGCAGCTGGAGATTCAGGTTCGACCCGAGCCTCTGTTGGGGTTTCGATCTCCTCAGCTTCGGCATCAGCTGATGGTGGGGATGGCTTACTGATTGGCGCTTGCTCAGCAGGTGCTGTTGCTTCCTGCCTGGCGGGCGCTTTGTACTCGAACGTGCCGTTGACCTTGATCCAGTCGATGAACAGCAAACGACCTTTCAGGCTGGCGCCCGGTTGGCCTTGTTTATCGCCTTTCTCATAGAGAAACGGATCGATCCACAGGTCGCCGATACGGAACGACAGCAAGACCTTTTTCTCGGCGTTGACCGCGTCCATATAGAGACGAATCAAACGTTCAGCTTCGCCTCCAGCGACCTTGCAGTCGAAGCGGGTGTACTCCACGGCATCGGTGGCACCGTGCAGGGCGGCGATATCGCAGGCCATGAATGGCTGGCCGCGGCGGACTTGGACTTCACGAACACGATTGAGGTAACCGATACCGACGGTGTGCAGGTTGAAGTAAGTGGTCGCTTCTTGGGATTGGTTGGCGTGGGCCATGGTGGTTCTCCTGTTTCAAGGGGAACGGCGACGCACAGGCCCTGACGGGGAAGTGAGCCCCCGTCAGGGTGGGTAAGGTGAAGGCGAGCGATGAAGGACTTGGCACCGGCAAGCCGATGACGAGCAGAACTTTGCGTCTGGGGGAATAGCGATGCAGCAGAGGAACGTCTGCGGTAGTGCTCCGCAAACCTGGGGTAGTGGGCATTCATCACCGCTGAGGCGGTAACCGTGCGAGCTTCCGAACGCTGATCACACTTGGGTAAACCACCACGAACGTGGCGTAGCCTTGAAGGTTCTGGCTACCTGGGCTGGGCTGTCAACGACAGCGAACCACGCCTTTGTATAAGCCCGTTACAGGGGAGCGTCAAGACGCTGCAACGCAGTTTTTTATGGCCGGAACTCAGTGGCAGTCACTGGAATGAAGAAAATGAAGAGTGAGCCTGACGGGGCGCCAGGCGAGGAACAGAAAAGCCACCTTTGACGGTCTTGTGCAGTCGACAAGCTCCTCGCAAAGCTTGGTTTAACTGCATCATGATTCGCCAACCGACCCTTTTCGTGGCCTGGGTCGGAACATGCTGGCACGCATCCGCGCACAAAGGGTGCCCAGTGTTTCCCCGGTGGGCTCCGGGGCTGAATACGATCGCCGAGACGGATGACCACTATTGCCGGGTAGAGGCAACAGTGGTCATCCGCCACCGTGATCAGGTCGAGCACAAAACGGGAACGAAATCCCGTAGAAGAGAAGGCTCCGAACTCTAAGAGTCCGACCGAGCTACCCGGAGCGAATCGGTCTTGGGTTGCCGTTGGCGATGATCCTGAGGCACTACAGCAGAGAGGGTGGGAGCACGTCAAGGCAGAGGACGCACCCAGCGGTCCCTATAGCGAATGCGAGCGAATGAGCTCACTTGTTGCCAAGATGAGCGGCCAATTGTTCGATGGTTGCCAAGATAAAGGCACGGTCGTTTTCTTTCAGTCCGCTCAGCAAGCCCGCAATCATCTGGCCTTGGTCATGGGGGCGGTTGCTCGACTCCGTCAGCAGTTCATCCATCCGACAGTCGAAAATGTCAGCCAGTTGCATCAGCTTGACCACGGAAAGCTCCACCACACCACGTTCCAGGCGCGAAATGGCTTCACTGCCGATCCCTAGGCGTTCAGCCACCTCTTCCTGGGTCAGATTACGCTCGGTCCGGTGCTTCGCGATCATGCGCCCGATTTGGGCTTGGGTTGGATGTTTATGTGCCAAGTGATGAGTTCTCCAGTTCAACCCAAATGGTTGAGCAAAGACCCATTGACATGAACATCCTTAACGGTTGAGTATCGACTTGTAGGGTTGTTATATTGGCTGAAATTGCTGTGTAATGCGACGTGGCTTCTATTCCTCCAGGAATCAGAGTCCGAGGTGGCCAGTGAGAGTGAACGGTCTGATAGGGCCAAGCTGAGGGACGGTTGAGCATGGAAGAGGAGAGCAAGAACGTCATGGATCTGATCTGGGATCGAACACTGGAGCTGTTCATCAGGATCCATGATTACCCTGAGAACCCCGAACACTTCGACAGCCTTGTTCATTGGCTCAACGAAAATCCTGCGCACCTGAAAGCGTTCAACGAACTGGGGCAAATATGGATTTCGACAGGCATCGCCTTGGCCCGTGAAATCGGACAACCGCTAAGCGACTTAGAGAGGGATCAGCCGCCGTTGATGATGCACTGACTCGTACATCGTCCCCAATATCATGTTGATCTCCAATGGCGTGTCATGGGTTACGCGCATCTTTTCTGATCGGCACAGTGCCCTTGCAGACCGGGTAGTGGGAGCATGACCAGAACGGCCCTGATTTCCCCTTTCGCCTGAGCATTGAGGCGTTGCAAGTGGGGCAGGCCGGACCGGCTTCGATAGGCATGGCTAAAGTAAGTGAGCGGCAGCGTGCGACCAACTGCGCAATCCAATTCGCCTGCTTGGCGACGAATGCATCCAGGGTCAGGCGTCCTGCTTCGATTTCGTCCAGAGCCTGCTCCCAGATCGCGGTCATACCCGGATCCGCGACTGCAACGGGTACCGCCTCGATCAGGGTATGGGCCGCTGCGGAGGCCATTAAGGCGCGTTTTTTCTTCAGCAAATAACCGCGATCAATCAACCCCTTTATGATGCCGGCTCGCGTGGCTTCGGTGCCGATACCGGTGGTGTCGCGCAGTTTCTGTTTCAGGCGTGGGTCGTTGACCAGTTTGGCTACATTTTTCATCGCCTTGATCAGATCGCCCTCGGTGAGAGGTTTGGGAGCGGCAGTGCGCATGGACTTGAGTTCGACGTCGTCCACTGCGCACTGAGTACCCTGTTGCAAGACGGGTAAGACTTGGGACTTATGACTGGGTTCATTCTCCTCGGTGTTTTCGCAGAGCAAGCCTTTCCAGCCCTGGACCAGGATCTGTTTGCCAACAGCGGTCAATTGTTCTTCGCCACACTCCAGTTCGACCTGGGTTCGATCAAACTCATGATGTGGAAGAAATTGCGCCAGGTAGTGGCTACGGATCAGTTCGTAGACTTGGCGTTCTTGTTCGGACATCCGCGCCAGGTTCGCCGGCTCGATGGTGGGGATGATGCCGTGGTGCGCGGAGACCTTGGCATCGTTCCACACACGTGAATGCAGTGATCGATCGAGTCTTCCGATTACGGGCTGCAGCGCGGGATCCGTTTTGAGCAGGGCATCGAATACCGTGGGTACCTCGTTGAACATACTCTCTGACAAATAGCGGCAATCGCTACGCGGATAGCTGGTGGCTTTGTGGGTTTCATACAGGGCTTGGGCGATGTTCAGGACTTCCTGAACACCGAGCCCCAGCTTGCGCGAGCAGACTTCTTGCAGCGTGCTCAGGTCGAAGGGCAGGGGCGGCGATTCTCGGAAATGCTCAGCCTGCAACGAGAGTACTGTGGCGGTCTTAATGCTAGAGATCGCTTGGACCGCGTGATGAGCAAGCGCCTGCTGCAGGCAACGACCGGCCTCGTCTCGCCCTGAGCTGGGTGGTGACCACGACGCGATGAATGGTTGCCCCATGGAGGACAGGTGCACCTCCAGTTCCCAGTAGGGCTCCGAGACGAAGCTGGCAATCGCGCGATCTCGATCGACCACCAGACGTAAAGTGGGTGTCTGGACGCGTCCAACCGACAATACGCCGTCGTAACCCGCCCGCCGTCCGAGGAGAGTAAACAAGCGACTGAGGTTCATCCCGATCAGCCAGTCGGCGCGGCTGCGGGCGAGGGCTGAGTGATAAAGTGGGAAGGTCTCCTGACCGGATTTCAGCGAGGACAGTGCTTTGCGAATTGATGTTTCGTTGAGTGCAGACAACCAGAGGCGCTGAACGGGGCCTCGATACTTGCAAAGCTCCAGTAACTCGCGGGCAATCATTTCACCTTCGCGGTCGGCGTCGGTCGCGATGACGACCGTGGACGCTTCACTGAGCAGGCGCTTAATGACTTTGAATTGTGCCGCAGTTTTGGGTTTGACCTCGACCTTCCATTGCGTGGGAATGATCGGTAGATGATCCAACGACCAACTCTTGAATTGTTCACCATAAGCTTCAGGTGGGGCTGTCTCCAGCAGATGGCCGATACACCAAGTGACGGTTGTCTCGGGTCCGATCAGGCAGCCATCGCTGCGCCGGCTGGCTCCGAGAACCTTGGCGATATCACGACCTTGGGAAGGTTTCTCGCAGAGGAAGAGACGCATAGAACTACTCCGGATTGAGTTCGGAGCAGAGTTGTTGGAAACAGCAGTTGCGAGATATGAGAAACCCGAATGGCGGATTCCTCATATTAGTCGGTGAGGGCAGGCTTGGATGGGCCGAGGCTGCTACCTTGTTGTAACGTGGGCAACAGGGTGGGTCTTCACGAGCAGCGAGTAATAACTGGCCAGCAACTTCGCGCAAAGGCGCAATTTTGATGCCTGAAGTCAGTCCGTCAGTCCGACGGTGGCTGTCCTCTGCGCTTTCTGGGTTTCGACGTAGCTGAACTGGCCTGCTCTGTATTTTGCCCGACGTGTGTCGCAGATGCCGCCGGCTCACTGGATCGTTCCCGCATGACCACGCTGTGCACTCGGTGGGGCAGGATGCCCACTCGACGGGCCTCGATCTTGAAGGTCACGCGCGCATTGTCTTCGCTGTCCTCCCACTCATCGCGCACGGTGCGGCCTTCGACCAACACGCGCATACCTTTCTGGTACAGCGTGCTCCAGTGTTCAGCCTCGCGGTGCCAGAGCTCAACCGGCGCCCAATAGCCGCCTCGATCTTCATAGCTGCCCTCGCGTGGCACGGGGTTGTCGAAGTACACATTCAGCCGCAGCAAACGCCGTGGCTCGTCATTGCCTGACGGAAATTCCTGGAACTCTGGCGCACTGCCGATATTGCCTTCGCCGACAAAAAAAGTACTCATCGTGATACCTCTACTGCGGTTGTGAACTGGCGCAGCAGCCGTTCGGCACTGTCCATTTTGATCGCGCAGGTCGTGGCCTGGCGGTAGAGCGAATGCACCACACTCATCTGTAGGTTCAGTGCGATGCGATTGCATTCGAAACGGCGCAATCCCTCGCGTACGACCTGCGGCAAGATTTTGTTGGAGACCTGGCGTTCCCAGACCGAGACCCCCATACGGGCAAAGTCACGGGTGCGCCAACGCAAAAAGGTGCTGCCAGCGCTGGTGTTCTGCAGCACCAATCGGATATCCAGCAGTGAGTAAGGGGGCTGTCCGGCTTGCTGTACAACAGCCTCCATCAAGTCACATAACTGCGCCTCGATTTCCCTCGCCATCTGCGCCAGTTGCTCCAACTCCCCCTTACCCTTAAAAGGTTTTAAAAGGCCTTTTAGGGAGGCTGCGTGTTCGAGCTGCCGATAGGCATCCTGTGTCAACGCTTCGAAGGGCATTGGTTGAGCCGAGGTTAGGAGATTCATACTTCGTCCTCCAGCTCATCCACTGTCGCAGATGGCTCTCCCGCTTCCTCTGCCAACGCGTCAGCGTCATCCACTGCCACAGCACCACGACGAATGATTGGCGGCGCGAACTGGGAGCGACGAATACCCTCAAGGATGTCCATCGGGGGCAAACCCAATTTCTCGATGGCCGCAATGGCCCGGGCGTTGTTCGCCGCCATGTCATCGCGCGTGACGCCGGCATGCCGATAACGCTGCGCCTGGCCGAACAGGCTGCGCAGCAGATGGGCACCGTCGTCGATCCAGGCTTCCATGTCGACGCGGCCGATCAAGGCGGTGTGATGGGCCAATAGGGTACGACGCACCAGGGTGTCGTAGTCGGTCAGCAGATAGACCGCCAGAAAACCCAGCTGGCTGCCGATGTACAACGGCAAGGTGACAGGGTGGATGTTGAGGTTGTCACTCATGTCGATCTGGGTCGGCAGGTCCTGTCTGATCCGGTCCAGCTGTTGGGTCAGTTCCAGCATCCCTGCCTTGGCCTGTATAAGTTTTTCTTCGAGTTGCACTATGGCCCAGTCGGCATAAGGATCGTCCTGGGCCGCGGTTTGTTTGATCAGGTTGGTGACGCTGATGTAGCCAGCCATACCCATGATCGAGTGGACGCCTTCGCGTGCGGTCCGACCTTGCCAGATACGGGCGGCGTGGTGAGTGTGCAGAGTCAGGGTGATACTGCTGCGCAATGAACCCAGGTTGAGTTGATAGTGATCGGCCACGGTGTTGTCCTCGCATAAGCTTGGACGGAAACGTTGCGATAGATGAGGGTCAAGGGCAGCTAAAAAGCTGAATGTGGTCTGTTCGGTTTGGTTTAAGAGGGCTAATTATGGAGACATCAGTAGATTTGATGCCAGTGGCATCAAATCCATTGACGTCTACGTTCATTAGAAGAGATGTCCCGGCTTTTCCCTAAGAGTTTCATAGTTTGGTCCGACGTGTTCGTAGGTTGGAACTCCATGGATTTGATGCCGCTGGCATCAAATCTACTGACGTCCAGGGCGTTTTCCACGCAATTGGCGCAGCTCATTCAGGCACGCTTGGGCAAGGGCAGAAGCGGGTTCGCCCTGTTGTCGAGATGGCCGCGAGGGGGCGGGTGGGGGCCTGTCTCTTATAC
>NZ_JAGYFX010000149.1:0-11552 GCF_019946615.1 Pseudomonas sp. BF-R-01 | reverse complement strand
GGCCGAGCGCAGGTTCTGCGCAGTGGGCAACCCGGCATGGATGCCGGGTTAGCCGCGCACGGCCAGGGATGGCCGATCGCGGCGGGCCCACGGAGCAGGGCCGGAGCGAGGGCATGCCGAGCCACAGCGAGGCACCGAACGAAAGGGGCAAAAGCGCTTGGTTACTTGGCGCTCTTCCAAGTGACTCGCCGTAAGGGCGAAACCAATCCCCGCCATCACCCAAATAACGGATATCCCCCCCATCACCCAAACACCAAACCCAAGAGCCCAGCGCTGGCGCCATAAAACCACCGTGCTAGAATGCCGCCCGCATTTGTTTGTGACATCTGCACGAACTGTCACAAATAGTTGATAGGCATACGAGGGAGCTTGCGCAGCGATGCCAGGGCCTTGAATCGAAACACGGACCGCTGCGCACCAGGATTTATGAGACTCAAGCCCTTCCCCACCTTCCTTTATCTGCTTTGCCTGCCCGGTGTCGCCGCGGCGGGGGAAAAAACCGTGTACGGCCTCAACGAGTACGCCTCGCTGGACGGCATCAATCTGGAAGTCGCGGCCAAACTCGACACCGGGGCGAAAACCGCCTCCCTGAGTGCCCGCGACATCAAACGCTTCAAACGCAATGGCGAGTCCTGGGTGCGCTTCTATCTGGCGATCGACGCAGCGCACTCGCACCCGATCGAACGACCACTGGCCCGCGTCAGCAAGATCAAGCGCCGTGCCGGCGACTACGATCCGGAAGAAGGCAAGAAGTACACCGCCCGTCCGGTGATCGAGCTGGATATCTGCATGGGCTCGGCGTTACGCAGTATCGAAGTGAACCTTACCGACCGCAGCGCTTTCCAATACCCGCTCCTGATCGGCTCCGAAGCGCTCAAGCGCTTTGATGCGCTGGTCGACCCCAGTCTTAAATACGCTGCTGGCAAACCCGCCTGCGCCACCGACGCTCATACCGCAGAGTAATTCCAATGCGCTCTCTTACCCTCCATCTGAAAATGCTGATCGCCATCCTGGTGGTGCTGGGCATTTCAGTTACGGCCTATCAGATCTTCGTGCTCGGCATTCCCGTGACCGAAGACGCCACCGACGACTTGTGGAACATCGACGCCAAGGTCGAGTTCGTCGCCAGTGCCAAAGACCCGGTCAAGATCCAGATGTTCGTGCCACCGCTGAGCCGTGATTTCGTCAGCCTCAACGAAAGCTTCATCTCCAATAATTATGGCGTGGCCGTGAACCGTATCGACGGCAACCGCAAGGTGACCTGGTCGGCACGTCGGGCCAAAGGCAACCAGACCCTTTATTACCGCCTGGTGCTGACCAAGCGCTACACCGGGGAAAAATCCAAGGTCAAAGGCCCGACCTTCCGCGACAGCATCGCCGTCGAAGGCGCGGAAAAAGTTGCCGCTGAAGCCTTGCTCGCGCCGATCCGCCAGCACTCGGCTGACGTCGAAACCTTCATCGGCGAAGCGATCAAGCGGGTCAACAACGTCAACGACGACAACGTGAAACTGTTGCTGGGCGGCGATCCGTCCAGCGGGCACAAGGCCAAAATCGTTGAACTGGTCCTGTCCATCGCCCACGTGCCGGTGGAAAAGGTCCACACCATCCGCCTCGTGGCCGACCAGCCGCAAACGCCGGAACTCTGGCTGCGCAGCTTCAACGGCACCGACTGGCTGTACTTCAACCCGGAAACCGGCGAACAAGGCCTGCCGACCGACCGCCTGTTGTGGTGGACCGGCGACGAAAACCTGATCACCGTCGATGGCGGCAAGAAAGCCACCGTCACCTTCAGCATGAACAACAGCGAAATGAACGCCATTCGCCTGGCCAAGCTGACCGACGAAAATACCGACGCCAATTTCCTTGAGTACTCGCTGTACGGCCTGCCGCTGCAAACCCAGCAGACTTTCATGATCATGGTGATGATCCCGATCGGCGTGCTGGTGATCCTGATCCTGCGCAACCTGATCGGCCTGCAGACCCTCGGCACCTTTACCCCGGTGCTGATCGCCCTCGCCTTCCGCGAAACCCAGCTCGGGTTCGGTATCGTGCTGTTCACCATCATCACCGCGCTGGGGCTGTCGCTGCGCTCCTACCT
Organism: Pseudomonas sp. BF-R-01; assembly: GCF_019946615.1. NCBI lineage: Bacteria > Pseudomonadati > Pseudomonadota > Gammaproteobacteria > Pseudomonadales > Pseudomonadaceae > Pseudomonas > Pseudomonas sp. BF-R-01. Next base: position 9,454 of record NZ_JAGYFX010000149.1, on the reverse strand, counting down.
TGAACACCTGAAGCTGCAAATGCTGCCGAGGTTGTCGGTGGTGCTGACGTTTGTAGTGGTGCTGATCGCGGCGATCAGCCTGTTCAGCCACAAGCTGGGCCTGGAACGCGGGTTGTCCGTGGCGCTGTTCCCGATGGTGATTCTGACCATGACCATCGAACGCCTATCGATCACTTGGGAAGAACGCGGCTCCGGGCATGCGATGAAAGTGGCTATCGGCACGTTGTTCGCTGCGTCCCTGGCGCACCTGATCATGAGCGTGCCGGAGCTGGTTTACTTCGTGTTCACCTTCCCGGCGATCCTGCTGATCCTGGTGGGCTTCATGCTGGCGATGGGCCGTTATCGCGGCTACCGCCTGACCGAACTGGTGCGTTTCAAGGCTTTCCTGAAGAAGGCTGACGCCTGATGTTCGGCTTCTGGAAGACCTGGAAAGCCCTGGAAGCCCGGGGCATCATGGGGATCAATCGGCGCAACGCGGACTACGTGCTCAAGTACAACAAGCGCAGCCTGTACCCGATTGTCGATGACAAGATCATCACCAAGGAGCGCGCCATCGCCGCCGGCATCCATGTGCCGGAACTGTATGGCGTGATTTCCACCGAGAAGGAAATCGACAACCTCGACGAAATCATCGGCGGGCGCAGCGATTTCGTGATCAAACCGGCCCAGGGCGCCGGTGGCGACGGCATCATTGTCATTGCCGACCGCTTCGAGGGGCGCTATCGCACGGTGTCCGGCAAGATCATCAGCCATGAGGAAATCGAGCACCACGTCTCCAGCATCCTCACCGGCCTGTATTCGCTGGGCGGCCACCGTGACCGTGCACTGATCGAATACCGCGTGATCCCCGACCAGATCTTCAAAAGCATCAGCTACGAAGGCGTGCCGGACATTCGCATCATCGTGTTGATGGGCTATCCGGTCATGGCGATGTTGCGCTTGCCGACGCGCCAGTCCGGCGGCAAGGCCAACCTTCACCAGGGCGCCATCGGCGTCGGCGTCGACCTCGCCACCGGCCTGACCCTGCGCGGCACCTGGCTGAACAACATCATTGCCAAGCACCCGGACACCACCAACGCGGTGGACGGTGTGCAACTGCCCTACTGGGACGGCTTCATGAAACTCGCGGCCGGCTGTTACGAGCTGTGCGGACTGGGTTACATCGGGGTCGACATGGTGCTGGACCAGGAGAAAGGCCCGCTGATTCTTGAGCTGAATGCCCGGCCGGGGTTGAACATCCAGATCGCCAATGATTGCGGCCTGACGTTGCGCACCCATGCGGTCGAGGCGCGGCTGGAAGAGTTGAAAGCACGCGGGATTACCGAGACCGTCGAGGAACGCATGGCGTTTGTGCAGGAGATGTTCGGGCATATTCCTGCGGTTGAGGGTTGATCCGGGACCGAGTCGCGCCCTTTCGCGGGCAAGCCTCGCTCCTACAGGTTTTGCGCTACCCCTGTAGGAGCGTGGCTTGCCCGCGAAGACTTACTCACAGTCACCAAACCATTCAACCCTACCTCCAATCTGCCAATCCCCGACATCCCCTCTAGGAGCAATTCCCCGAGGGGACTACAATCGCCCCCCCGCCTCGATGGCTGATCTGCCCCGCCCATGCTGACCTGTTCCGTACATCCGCTGCCCTATCGCGCCAACCCCGCCGAGTACTTCGCGGCGATCCGTCATGCCCCCGGCGCCGTGCTGCTCGACAGTGGCCGGCCAACGGCTGATCGCGGGCGTTATGACCTGCTCAGTGCCTGGCCACTGGAACAACTGGCGGTAATGCCTGACGAAAGCGGTGGCGATTTCCTGCAACGCCTTCGCGACAATCTGACACGACTCGGTGAGGCGGCGCTGGCACCTGACCTGCCCTTCGCCGGCGGCCTGATCGGCTACCTGAGCTACGATTTCGGCCGCCACCTGGAAAACCTGCCGAGCCAGGCACAGGACGATCTGCAATTGCCGGATGCGCGTTTCGGGCTCTACGACTGGGCTCTGATCAGCGATCACCAACGGATGACCAGTCAGCTGGTGTTCCACCCGTCGCTGATCGACAGCGAACGTCAGCGCCTGATCACGCTGTTCAGTCATCCCGCGGCTGAAACAATCGAATCGTTCAAGCTCAAGGCACCGATGAGCGCCGACCTGAGCGCTGATGACTATCGCCAGGCGATAGAACGTATCCAGCAATACATTCAGGCCGGTGACTGCTACCAGGTCAACTTTGCCCAACGCTTCCGCGCCGAGTGCCAAGGTGATCCGTGGGCCGCGTACTGCGCGTTGCGTGCGGCGTGTCCGACGCCATTTTCCGGTTTCCAGCGCCTGCCCGACGGTGGCGCGGTGCTGAGCCTGTCGCCGGAGCGCTTCGTCAAAGTCAGCGACCGCCACGTGGAGACCCGCCCGATCAAGGGCACTCGCCCGCGTGGCCAGAACGCTGCGGAAGATGCGGCGAACGCCGCCGAACTCCTGGCCAGCCCCAAGGATCGCGCGGAAAACCTGATGATCGTCGACCTGCTGCGCAACGATCTCGGCCGTACGTGCCGCATTGGCTCGGTGCGGGTGCCGGAGTTGTTCAGTCTCGAAAGCTATCCGAATGTGCATCATCTGGTGAGCAGCGTGACCGGCGAACTGGCAGATGACCGGGATGCGCTGGACCTGATCGCAGGCAGCTTCCCTGGCGGTTCGATTACCGGGGCGCCGAAGATTCGCGCGATGCAGATCATTGATGAACTGGAGCCGACCCGGCGTGGTTTGTATTGCGGTTCGTTGCTGTATCTGGATGTGCGCGGTGAGATGGACAGTTCAATCGCGATTCGCAGCTTGCTGGTCAAGGATGGGCAGGTGTGTTGCTGGGGCGGTGGCGGGATCGTTGCGGATTCGCAATGGCAGGCCGAGTATCAGGAGTCGATCACCAAGGTGAAGGTGTTGCTCGATACCCTGCAAAACCTTTGAAAGCTTCGCGGGCAAGCCTCGCTCCTACAGGTGATCACCGCCCTCTGTAGGAGCGAGGCTTGCCCGCGAAGGCGTCCTAGAAAACGCCTACAAACTCAACGCCCGATTCGAAGCCTTGATGAACTCCTGCTTCAAGTCCTCAAACGTATGCACCGCCGGGAATTGCGGGAACTCGCGAATCACGTTATCCGGCGCATGGAACAGAATCCCCGCATCCGCCTCGCCCAGCATCGTGGTGTCGTTGTAGGAATCCCCCGCCGCAATCACCCGGTAGTAAAGACTCTTGAACGCCAGAACCGACTGACGTTTCGGATCTTTCTGACGCAACTGATAGCTCGTCACCCGCCCGGCATCGTCGGTAATCAGACGATGGCAGAGCAAGGTCGGGAAACCCAATTGGCGCATCAGCGGTTGGGAGAACTCGTAGAACGTGTCCGACAGAATCACCACCTGAAAGCGCTCACGCAGCCAGTTGACGAACTCGATGGCACCGTCCAGCGGCTTCAATGTGGCGATCACTTCCTGGATGTCGGTGAGTTTCAGGCCATGCTCATCAAGAATCCGCAGGCGCTGCTTCATCAGCACGTCGTAGTCGGGAATATCCCGAGTGGTGGCCCTGAGGGATTCGATTCCGGTTTTTTCGGCGAAGGCGATCCAGATTTCCGGGACCAGCACACCTTCAAGATCCAGACAGGCAATTTCCACAAGACACTCCCATTTGTATTGATTATTGAGTCGAGCGAGCAAAAGGACTGCCGAACTCTAGCGACTCGCACTGACCTGCGCAACGCAGAGGGCGCGCCAGTGGTTGCAGGATTTTGTTACCATCAAGGCCATATAGAGCGCCCAGCGCCACCGACCTGTAGGAAGCCGCCCTGATGAGCCCATCGTTCGATGTCGTGGAACTCGCCACGACCTATGCCAACAAATCCGCCCAGGACATCCTGAAACTCGCGTTTGCCGAGTTCGGCGATGACCTGTGGATATCTTTCAGCGGCGCCGAAGACGTGGTGCTGGTAGACATGGCCTGGAAGCTGAACAAAAACGTCAAAGTGTTCAGCCTCGACACCGGCCGCCTGCACCCCGAGACCTACCGCTTCATCGATCAAGTGCGCGAGCACTACAAGATCGACATCGAACTGGTGTCGCCGGACTACACGAAACTCGAACCGTTCGTGAAGGAAAAAGGCCTGTTCAGCTTCTACAAGGACGGCCATGGCGAGTGCTGCGGCATCCGCAAGATCGAGCCGCTGCGCCGCAAGCTCTCGGGCGTGACCGCCTGGGCCACCGGCCAGCGTCGGGACCAGAGCCCTGGCACCCGCAGCGCCGTCGCGGTGCTGGAAATCGACACCGCCTTCTCCACCCCTGAACGCACCCTGTACAAATTCAATCCGCTGGCGCAAATGACCAGCGAAGAGATCTGGGGTTACATCCGCATGCTCGAGCTGCCGTACAACAGCCTGCATGAACGCGGCTTCATCAGCATCGGCTGCGAACCGTGCACCCGCCCGGTGCTGCCGAACCAGCACGAGCGTGAAGGTCGCTGGTGGTGGGAAGAGGCGACGCAGAAAGAATGCGGGTTGCATGCGGGGAATATCATCAGCAAGTCAAAAGCCTGATCCCATACAGCAAGCCCCCCCCTGTAGGAGCCAGCTTGCTGGCGATAGCGGTGTGTCAGTCACAGCTGCATTGACTGAAAGATCGCAATCGCCAGCAAGCCGGCTCCTACAGGTATCGTGACCGGCCCAGTAAATGTGTACACACGAATGTCACCTTAGGTGCCATTTATGTGTGCACTTTTAGTTTCTGCGCCCTGAAAAGTTACATTCATCCCGCCTGACACTCCCTCGTTCAAACCTCCACGAATCCCGCCGAAAAATAAATACCTGTTCAACCGGTCAATTTATATCGCCTTGATTTCAGTCACTTACCAATTACAGATAACAAAACGAAATTACCGGTGAATTTTATAGATCGCTGACTGGCATGGATCTGGCTTAAGTGCATACATGTTTTGTATACAATCACTTCAAAACATACACACACTTTAGATCCGCAAGCCTGAAGCGCCCTATCCCGTACAGGCTGCAGATGCCCCGTAACCAATGATGCTTGTTGTCCGCGACGAAGATTTGTCGAGCCCACGCTCATGCACAGTCATCGCGACGCCAAGCTCGGAGCCTGCCGGAATGCGTACTAGCCTCTCCAATAACAACATCGCGCTGGATCTGCCCTCCTCTTCCCCCGTTCAAACGTTTCAAGACCCCGTGGTGCTCAGCCCGCGCCTGCACAATAAAGACCTGGCGCCGACCAAGGCCGAAGGCCGGCGCTGGGGCCGTTACAGCATTTTTGCCCTGTGGACCAACGACGTTCACAACATCGCCAACTACTCCTTCGCCATCGGCCTGTATGCGTTAGGTCTGGGCGGCTGGCAGATTCTGTTGTCGCTCGGGATCGGCGCGGCGCTGGTGTATTGCTTCATGAACCTCTCCGGCTACATGGGCCAGAAAACCGGTGTGCCGTTTCCGGTCATCAGCCGGATCAGTTTCGGTATCCATGGGGCGCAAATTCCTGCATTGATCCGCGCCGTTATCGCCATCGCCTGGTTCGGTATTCAGACGTACCTCGCCTCGGTGGTGTTTCGCGTGCTGCTGACGGCGGTGCATCCGGAATTCGCCGACTACGACCACAACTCGATCCTCGGTCTGTCGAGCCTGGGCTGGGTGTGTTTCGTCGCGATCTGGCTGGTACAACTGGCGATCCTTGCCTACGGCATGGAGATGGTGCGGCGCTATGAAGCGTTCGCCGGTCCGGTGATTCTGCTGACCGTCGCCGCCCTGGCCGCCTGGATGTACACCCAGGCCAACGCGACCATCGCGTGGTCGATCCGTGAGCCGCTCACTGGCGGCGAGATGTGGCGCAACATCTTTGCCGGTGGCGCGTTGTGGCTGGCGATCTACGGCACGCTGATCCTCAACTTCTGCGACTTCGCCCGCTCTTCGCCGTGCCGCAAGACGATCAAGGTCGGAAATTTCTGGGGCCTGCCGGTGAACATTCTGGTGTTCGCCGGCATCACCGTCCTGCTCTGCGGTGCGCAATTTCAAATCAATGGCCGGATCATCGAAAGCCCGACGGAAATCATCGCGTCGATTCCCAATACCTTCTTCCTGGTCCTCGGTTGCCTGGCCTTCCTCATCGTCACCGTGGCGGTGAACATCATGGCCAACTTCGTCGCCCCGGCCTTCGTGCTGAGCAACCTGGCACCGAAATACCTGACCTTCCGCCGCGCCGGGCTGATCAGCGCGACCATCGCCGTGCTGATCCTGCCGTGGAACCTCTACAACAGCCCGTTGGTGATCGTGTATTTCCTGTCCGGTCTCGGCGCCCTGCTCGGCCCGTTGTACGGGGTGATCATGGTCGACTACTGGCTTGTACGAAAAGGTCAGATCAACGTGCCGCAGTTGTACAGCGAAGATCCCGACGGCGCTTATTACTACAGCCGAGGCGTCAATTTACGTGCGGTGGCGGCGTTCATTCCTGCAGCGCTGATCGCCATCGTCCTGGCGCTGGTACCGGGTTTCCATCTCGTATCGCCGTTCTCCTGGCTGATCGGTGCCGGGATCGCCGGGATGCTGTACCTGATCATCGCCAAGCGACAGCCGCACTACGCGGATGTCAGCGGCGAAGCCATCGCGGTCGATAACGTCAGCCATTAACCCCATGACGGCCCGGCACCGTCGGGCCGCAGAACCACCCCGCTATAAGGACTTTCCATGCGAATTCTCGTGGTCAACGTCAACACCACCGAATCCATTACCCAGGCCATCGCCCGTTCGGCTCAAGCCGTGGCCGCGCCAGGCACCGAAATCATCGGCCTGACACCGCACTTCGGCGCCGACTCCATCGAAGGCAATTTCGAAAGCTACCTGGCCGCCATCGCCGTGATGGATCGAGTGATGTCCTACGATCAACCCTTCGATGCGGTGATTCAGGCCGGTTACGGCGAGCACGGTCGCGAAGGGTTGCAGGAACTGCTCAACGTACCGGTGGTGGACATCACCGACGCTGCCGCCAGCACGGCGATGTTCCTCGGTCATGCCTATTCGGTGGTCACTACGCTGGACCGTACCGTGCCGTTGATCGAGGATCGGCTGAAACTCTCAGGGCTGTGGGACCGTTGCGCATCCGTGCGGGCCAGTGGCCTGGCGGTGCTGGAGCTGGAATCCGATCCGCAACGGGCGCTTGAGGCGATTGTTCGTCAGGCGGAATTGGCAGTACTGGAAGACAAGGCCGAGGTGATTTGCCTCGGTTGCGGCGGGATGGCCGGGCTCGACGAGCAGATTCGTCAGCGCACCGGCGTGCCGGTCGTAGATGGCGTGACGGCGGCGGTGACGATTGCCGAGTCGCTGGTGCGATTGGGGTTGTCGACGTCGAAGGTCAGGACGTATGCGACGCCTCGGCCGAAACACATCATTGGCTGGCCGGGGCGGTTTGGGCGGTAGACCGCGTTATCGTTCATCGCGGGCAAGCCTCGCTCCTACAGAATACGTGTACTCCCTGTAGGAGCGAGGCTTGCCCGCGAAAAGGCCAACTCGGTATCAAGCCAGACTCAAACCGCACTAAACCGCGACGCCAACCCCTGCTCCGCAAACTGCTCAATAATGAAATCCACAAACGCCCGCGTCTTGCCCGGCAACAATTTGTGCTCAGCGTAGTAAATGGAAATGTTGCCATCGTCGACAAACCAGTCCGGCAATACCCGCTGCAACGTCCCGGCTTCCAGATAACCCGAAGCAAACGGCATGCTCACCAACGCGATCCCCAACCCCTGAGCCGCCGTCGCACACGCCGCTTCGGAATCGCTCATGGTCATCCGCGCCTTTAGCGTCAAAGGGCTGTGTTGCTGGGTGCGGCTGGTCAATTGCCAGGACCGCACTCGCCCCGTCTGCGGCGACCGAATCAGAATCCCGTCGTGATGCTTGAGATCATCCGGTTCAACGACCACTTCGCGCCCCGCCAGATATTCGGCTGACGCCACCAACACCCGATGCGCCGGCGTCAGCTTGCGCGCGACCACGCCCTGCGGCAGCTCGAATCCACCGCCAATCGCGGCATCGAACCCTTGTGCAATCAGATCGACCTGGCGGTTATCAAAATGCCAGTCCGGATTGATTGCCGGAAACCGCCTCAGAAACTCGCCCAGCAACGGCACCACATACAACCGTCCGAACACCGTGCCCATGCTGACTTTCAGCGTTCCCGCCGGCCGCCCTTCGGCGCTCGCGAGATTGGCCACGGCATTCTGGATCGTGTGCAGGCTGGAACTGACTTCGCCGAGAAACAGATGACCGGCCTCGGTCAGCGTCAGGCTACGGGTGCTGCGCTGAAACAGCCGCACACCGAGCCGGGCCTCAAGTTTTGCCACACTCTTGCCCACCGCCGCCGGGGTCAGGCTCAGGCGTCGCGCGGCCTCGGCAAAGCTGCCGACTTCGGCGCTGCGCACGAAGCATTCGATACTGCTGAAGGTTTCCATAAGCGCCACTATAAACTTTTGGTTTACACAGACTATCGTAATTACCGTCTACACAGCCTGTAATCCTGAATCAATACTAGGCTCCATCAACCGCGGCATCTCGCCACGGCGACTTTGGAGATCGACATGACTACTCAGAACCTCAGCGGCAAAGTGGCTTTGATTCAAGGCGGGTCCCGCGGCATCGGCGCAGCCATCGTCAAACGCCTGGCCGCTGAAGGCGCGACGGTTGCCTTCACCTACGTAAGCTCCACGGCCAAGGCCGAAGAACTGCAGAACAGCCTCACCGCCAACGGCGGCAAAGCACTGGCCATCAAGGCTGACAGTGCCGACGCCGAGGCGATTCGCGATGCGGTGAGCGCCACCGTCAAAGCCTTCGGTCGCCTGGACATCCTGGTCAACAACGCTGGCGTGCTGGCCGTTGCCCCGCTGGAAGATTTCAAACTCGAAGACTTCGACCAGACGTTGGCGATCAACGTACGCAGCGTCTTCATCGCCACCCAGGCCGCCGCGAAACACATGACCGAAGGCGGTCGCATCATCAACATCGGCAGCACCAACGCCGACCGCATGCCCTTCGCCGGCGGTGGCCCGTATGCGATGAGCAAAGCGGCACTGGTCGGCCTGACCAAAGGCCTGGCACGCGACCTTGGGCCACGGGGCATCACCATCAATAACGTGCAACCGGGCCCGGTCGACACCGACATGAACCCGGCCAGCGGCGACTTCGCCGAAAGCCTGATCCCGCTGATGGCTGTGGGTCGCTATGGTAAGGCTGAAGAAATCGCCAGCTTCGTCGCCTACCTTGCAGGCCCGGAAGCCGGGTACATCACCGGTGCCAGCCTGACCATCGACGGTGGTTTCGGCGCCTGATTCGGGCGAATCAAACACAAAGTAAATGTAGGAGCGAGCGGTGCGGCGATCCGACTTGCCCACGAAGGCGTTGTGTCAGTCAACATCAGTGTCGATTGACAC
>NZ_JAGYFX010000148.1:0-11653 GCF_019946615.1 Pseudomonas sp. BF-R-01 | reverse complement strand
GCCCTTCCCCGGGCCCTTGCCGGCTTCAGCTTTTCGCCCGCCTTCGGCATCGTGACTGGCTTTATCCGCTTCAGCCTTGGCCTTCTCGGCCTCTTTGCCCAACTGATCAACGGCCGCCAGGTTGCTCTTGCGTACGCTGTCGACGAAGCCCTGAAACGGCAGATCGGTAATGCCGACCAAACCAAAGTGCCCGTTTTCACCGTCCAGCAGACGACCGGTCACCGGTTGATCGAGGTACTGGAACCAGTGCACGCCGACAATCGACGGCTCGCTCAGTGCCTGTTTCAGGAAATTGGCGTAAGCCGGACCGCGATCCTCTTCCTTCGCCAGTTGCGTCACGCCGCCCCAGAACGGGCCGCGATCGGCCGAGCCGAAGTTGAATTCGGTGATCAGCACCGGTTTGTCCAGGCTGCGCAATTTGGCAAAATCGTAGCCGTCCTGCGGTTGCAGGGTGTACATGTTGAAGCTCAGCACATCGCAATACTGTGCACAGGATTCCACGGCTTCCGGGGTGCTGATGGCGAAGCGGCCGCCCAGCAACAGCTGATTCGGTGCGTGCCACTTGAGCGAGTCGGAAATGGTTTTGAAGTACGTGTCAGCGAAGACCTTCTGGAAGTATTTGAAGTCGGCTTCGATTTCCGGGTACTCGGCGCTCGGCAGCGGCGGCACGAAGCCCGGGTCTTCCATCAATTCCCAGGCCGGCAAGTCGATGCCCCAGGCTTTGGACAGGCCTGCCTGGTTGCGGTACTTGTCGCGCAATTGCTTGAGGAACGCGCGCTTGGCCGGCACGTCGGTGGTCATTTTCAAGGTGCCGTAGGCCAGCGCGTAGCGGGCTTTCGGGTCGTCACCGGGACCGGCCCAGGCCAGTTCGTTGTCGGCGAAGTAACCGATCAGCCAAGGGTCGTCGCGATGATCGCGGGCGGCGATGGCCACGGCGCGCTCGGTGGCCATGGCGAAACGCGGGTCGAACGGGTCAGGCATGCCGCCCCACCAGTCGGTGCCGGTGCTGATGCTGGCGTAATCGCCGACGATCGACAGCGGCAAGGTGTAGGGCACGCGGTCCGCGTTGCCCAGCTCCGGGGCGCTCCAGTTGCCGATGGTGTTGAAGCCCCAGGCTTGCAGGCGATCCAGGGTGTGGCTGGCCCAGCGTTGCTCATCAATCACTGCGGTGCAAGGTTCGGCGGGTTTCTGCTCGACCGCTTTCGCGACGGTCGCGTCCTCTGCGCCGGCCTTGGCGGCTTCGGCAACACCGGCTTCGGCCGTGGAAGGAACGACGGGTTGTTCAGCGGTCTTCTCGACCGTCGCCTCAACCGCGTCGGCCTTGGCCGCTTCGGCAACACCGGCCTTGGTGTCGCTGCCCGGTGTGCAAGGGGCGCCATACAGACGCTGCAGGTTCGCGCCATAGAAATCGTACCAGCGCCCGGCGTTGTAGCCTCGGCCCTGATCGACGCCATTGCCACCCCGGTTGTCGCCTTCGCCAAAGTGACTGGCCAGCGGTTCTTCGGGTTTAGGCAGCGATTCGAACATCCACTCGCGACCGGCGATGTAAGTCTGGTTGACGTCCGGCGCAACGGTGTTGACCCCGAGCGAATAAAACGGATGGCCTTCCGGGGTCACCAGATACCAGCGACCGTCACGTTTCTCGCTGCGGAAAAAACCGCTGGCCTTGAACGTCGGGCCTTTTATCCAGCCACCGAACTTGTCCAGCGACGACTTCTCGCGCTCGGCCAGCCAGGTTTTGGTTTGTTGCTGTTCCTTGGCGGCGGCGCTTTTCAGTTGCTCGTCGCTGCTGACCTTCTCCGGCCATTTGGTCCGGGTCGACTGACCGAAAGCGTCCACCAGGCCGCCATAAACGGCTTGGGTGACCGCCTCGCCTTCCTGCACGCCAAAGCGTTCCAGCAGGATACTTTGCGCGACTTTCGGCTGATCCATCGACAACGTCACCGACACCACCTGGCTGCGATCCAGCTCACCGGCGCTGCTGGCCAACAGGATGCGTTGACCGTCGACAGTCATCGGCATCGGCGGACCGGCCTTCATGCCCAGGCTCAGCGGCGAGCTCGGCTGCAACGGCACCAGCAGCGTCTGCGCAGGGCCCGCCGGCAGATCCACGCGACTGATCAGCGTCTTGCCGTCGTTGCTCTGGATTTTCACGTAAAGGGTCACGGCCCAGTCCATTGCGCTTTGAATACGCAGGCTCATCACGCCGGACTGCGACCAGTCCCAGGCCCCGGTTTGCGGGGTCAGGCGCAGGGTTGGCTGGGCCACCGGGTTGAACGTCACCCGGCGCAGCACTTCGCCTTCGGCCGTTTGCTCTGCATTGGATTGCGGCAGGCTGGCGTCCTGAGTCGCCACCTGGACCACGTCGGCGGGGCGCACAAAGTTGAACAGCGTCTGCTGGCCTGCGGGAGCGGCGAGCAAAGGCGTGGTGAACAACAAGGCAAAAACAGCAGGCAACGAACGGCGAATCATGAGAACGAAAATCTCCCTAACGACCAACAATGGCCAGTGGAAAAGCGATGGCAGAGAGATAGACAACGCGGCGGGCAGATTTGCCCACCGTCGTATCAGGAAATTTCTCGACGGAATGGCGGTAACGCATTGAGGATCGCTTTGCCGTAACGCTGGGTGACCAGGCGCCGGTCGAGCAAGGTGATGGTGCCGCGGTCCTCTTCGGTTCGCAGCAAGCGACCGCAGGCCTGGACCAGTTTCAGCGAGGCGTCCGGCACGGAGATTTCCATGAACGGATTGCCGCCCCGCGCTTCGATCCACTCGGCCAGTGCCGCTTCGACCGGATCATCGGGCACCGAGAATGGAATCTTCGCGATCACCACGTGCTCGCAGTACGCACCGGGCAAGTCGACCCCTTCGGCGAAACTCGCCAGGCCGAACAGCACGCTGGAATCGCCGCCATCGACGCGCGCCTTGTGCTTGTTCAGGGTTTCCTGTTTCGACAGGTTGCCTTGAATGAACACTTGCTTGCGCCAGTCGCGGTCGAGACCGTCGAACACGTCCTGCATCTGTTTACGCGAGGAGAACAGCACCAGCGTGCCGCGCGAACCTTCGACCAGTTGCGGCAGGTCACGAATGATCGCCGCGGTGTGGGCCGCTGCATCACGTGGATCGGCTTTCAGGTCCGGCACCCGCAGTACGCCGGCATCGGCGTGATGGAACGGGCTCGGGACCACGGCGGTCACGGCTTTTTTCGGCAGCCCGGCACGCATGCGGAAGCGGTCGAAGGTGCCGAGTGCGGTCAGGGTCGCCGAAGTCACCAGCGCGCCGTAAGCCACGTTCCACAGATTGCGCCGGAGCATTTCCGCCGCGAGGATCGGGCTGGCGTTGACTTCGATGTCGAACAGCGAGCCGCTTTCGGCCAGGGTCAGCCAACGCGCCATGGGCGGGTTGTCTTCCGGGTCTTCGGCGGTAAATGCAACCCACAACTCCCAGTTGCCCGAAGAGCGCGACAACAGGCTGCCGAACAGCGGATACCACTCTTCGGCCTGGTTGCTGGCGATGCCGATGTTGACCTCGCCGTCCATGCCTTCCTTGAGCAACTCGGTGAGTCGGGTGAACAGGTCGGTGAGGCGGGCAAAACCCTTTTTCAGCTCGATGCCCATTTCACGCATGTGCTCGGGAATCACCCCGCCGACGAAACGGTGACGCGGCCGTTCGCGACCTTCGACGTCTTCGCCGGGTTTGAAATCGGCAGCCTGTTCGCAGGCGGTAAACATGAATTGCTGCTGGGTCTTGATCTCGCGGGCCAGTTCCGGCACCTGCTCGATCAACTTGCCCAGGTCGCCCGGCAGCGGATGCTGGGCGAGCAATTTGGTGAGGTTCTTGGCGGTGGTTTCCAGCCAGTCGGCGGTGGAGCGCAGGCGCGTGTAATGGGCGAAGTGGCCGATGGCCTTGTCCGGCAGGTGATGGCCTTCGTCGAACACGTAGATGGTGTCGCGCGGATCGGGCAGAACGGCACCGCCGCCGAGGGCGAGGTCAGCCAAAACCATGTCGTGGTTGGTGACGATCACGTCCACCTTGCCCATGCCTTCGCGGGCCTTATAGAAGGCGCACTGGCCGAAGTTCGGGCAATGGCGGTTGGTGCACTGGCTGTGATCGGTGGTCAGGCGCGCCCAATCGGCGTCTTCCAGGGCGGTGGACCAACTGTCGCGGTCGCCGTCCCACTTATTGCCGGCGAGCTTCTCGATCATGCTGGTGAACAGCTTCTGACTGGCCTCATCGACCTCGATCTTGAAGCCTTCTTCTTCGAACAGCTGCGCGGTAGCGGTTTGTGCGTGACCTTCCTGCAGCAACATGTCGAGCTTGGACAGGCACATATAGCGCCCACGGCCCTTGGCCAGGGCGAAGCTGAAATTCAGCCCGCTGTTGCGCATCAGGTCGGGCAGATCCTTGTAGACGATCTGTTCTTGCAGGGCCACGGTGGCCGTGGCGATCACCAGGCGTTTACCGGCGGCTTTCGCAGTCGGGATCGCCGCCAGGCTGTAGGCCACGGTCTTGCCGGTACCGGTGCCGGCTTCCACCGCGACAATCGCGGGGTCGCCACTGCGCCGGCCTTCGTCGTCGGTGTCGATGTCACCGAGGACCTTGGCAATTTCGGCGATCATCAGGCGTTGGCCGTAGCGCGGCTTGAGGCTCTTGGCTTCGAGAAAACGCGAGTAGGCGCCCTGGATCGTGGTTTTGAGTTCAGTGCTGATCATGGATTGTCGGGCGCAAAAAACGCTGGATAAATTTTCAGTGGTTCGGTTCGGCCGCTATCATACCCCGCTAATTAATCCCGCGCAGAACGGAGTACCCCAATGACACCTTTTGGCATCGTTTACACCCTGCATGTCCTGTCCGCCCTGGTGTGGGTCGGCGGCATGTTTTTCGCCTGGATGGTCTTGCGTCCGGCCGCGATGAAGGCGCTGGAAGGCCCGGCCCGGTTGAAGCTGTGGGTAGAAGTGTTTCAAGGTTTTTTCCGCTGGGTCTGGATCGCGGTGGTGCTGTTGCCGGTCAGCGGTGTCGGCATGATTCATTTGCAGTACAGCGGTTTCGAGGCCGCGCCGCGTTATGTGCAGGTGATGATGGGGTTGTTCGTGGTGATGACCGCGCTGTTTATCCGGATTCAGGCGTTGCTGTTGCCGGAATTGCGCACGGCGGTGACGGCGCAGGATTGGCCGACGGGGGCTGCGGTACTGGGGAGGATTCGCCGGTTGGTGGGGATTAATTTGATTGTGGGGTTGGTGCTGGTGGCGATCGCCTCGGCTCGGCCGATGTTCTAAAAGCTAAAAGCTTCGCGGGCAAGTCGGATCGCCGCACCGCTCGCTCCTACAATGGACAGCGTGATCCCTGTAGGAGCGAGGCTTGCCCGCGAAGGCAATCGTTCAGACGACGAAATTGTCCGAAACCACTTACAACCTTTGAACCGTCACCGAACCCGCCGCGCCCGCAGGCCCCGGCTGGCCGTCAACGCCTGGCTTGCCGCTCTTGCCGCCATCGGCCTTGTAGACGAAGCACCCCTTGGCCTTGCCACCCGCCCCCGGCTTACCGCCAGGACCGGCCAGACCACCCGCGCCGCCGGCAACCTGAACCTTGATCTGCTCCGCCGGATAATCACGCGGCACTTCCAGCCTGACCAGCGCACCCGGCGCACCCGGCTGACCGTCGCTGCCATCGCTACCATCGGCCCCGCGACCGGCCTGGCCCCAGGTGCAGCCCGGTGCCTGACCGTTGGCGCCGTCGAGGCCGACAAACCCCGGTGCACCTGCGCCGCCGCGAGCATCAACCACCAACTGTGGTGCATTCAGTGCCTTGATCTGCACATTCAGATTGCGTCCCGAGCGGGCCGCCTTGAGGTAAGTACCCGGTGCACCGCGAGCGGTAATCTGGCTGCCTTCGGACAATTGGGCACGGCTGACTTTCAACTCCAGCGCCGTTTCGCCGGGCACGATGGCGATCCGCGCTTCACGCCCCAGGCGCAATTCGCCGACGCTGACTTCGGTCACGTTCGAGGGAATCAGCAACGTGCCGTAATCGGCCACTTCCAGGCGTTCCAGCTGCAAGGTGCTGGCGGTATTGGGCAAGCGCATCAGCGAGTTGGTTTCGACGCTGACCACCTGGGCGCAGGCGAATGGGCTGACGAGTGCGGCGAGCAGACAGAGTTTACGCATGGGAAGCCTTCGGTACGGCAGGAGCCGGAATGGTTTGCAGGTGGAAAACACCGAAAAAGACAATCTTCAAGCGATCACGCCAAGGGTGGGCGCGGCCTCTGAGACTGCGGAAACAGAACACCGCCTCAAGAAGATGAAGGAACGCCAACAGGCCGCCGGCCAGATTGACCAACAGGTGCAGCGGATTGACAAAGGGCATCAGCAGATTGACCAACACCACCAGCCAGAACAGCAGGGTCAACAGCTTACCCAACCCCCAAAACACCTTCATACGCCCCCCGTTGAGAATTATTCTTTGCACGCACAGTAACGGCTTCCACGCGGGATAAGCCAGAGGGCAACGGAAAATTCTTCATGAAGGCCGCCGAATGGCCGTCGGCGCCACTGCAATCATTGGCCGACGGCTCTATCACGGGGCTCAGCGATTGATGTGCAATTCCACGCGACGGTTTTTCGCGCGACCTTCCTCTGTTTCGTTATCGGCCACCGGTGCGCTTTCGCCCCGGCCTTCGCTGGTGAGTTTGTCCGGCGCCAGGCCCATGCCCAGCAAGTAAGCCGCCACGCTGCTGGCGCGTCGCTCCGAGAGTGCCTGGTTATAGGCGTCGTCACCCACGCTGTCGGTGTGGCCGATCACTTTGATGCTGACCACATCGGCGCTTTGCAGTTTGGGTATGAACGAGTCCAGCTGACTTTGCGCCGAGGGTGTCAGGTCGGATTTGTTGAACGCAAACAACACATCGCCCGCATCGCTCAGGGTGATGACTTCAGATTGTGCAGGTTCAGCGGGATTCACACTGGCCGGGTATTGCGGCAGCGGACAACCATGATGCTCGACCGGAGTATTGGCCGGCGTATCCGGGCAGCGATCGCGTCGATCGAAGACACCATCGCCATCTTCGTCGCCATCCTGCGCGTAGCAGATCAGGCCACCGGTCAAGATACCAAGCGCCGCTCCACCGGCCGCCCAACCGCCACTTTCGATAGCGCCCAAGCCACCACCGACCAAGCCACCGATAACGCTGCAGATCGGCCAGGTACGTTGATTGAGGGGGGCAGTGCCATCGCTGTGAGTAGCGCAACCGGTCAACAGGCTGCCAAGCAGCACAACCGGCCAGACGGTCCGTGTGAGAAGGCTCATGGTGAAAGCTCCTGTGTTACCGGCCGACGCCGGTTACACAGGAGTAAAGACCCGCATCCGTGACTGCACAAGCCACGGATGCGAGGGATCTAGCGTTGGATTTTGATTTCGGTGCGACGGTTCTGTGCACGGCCGTCGGCGGTTTTGTTATCGGCCACCGGCTGACTTTCACCGGCACCGGAAACAGACACGAAGTTACTGCGCGGCACGCCTTCCTGGATGAGGTACTCAACCACCGAGTGAGCGCGTTTATCCGACAGTTTCTGGTTGTAGCTATCACTGCCCACGCTGTCGGTATGGCCAGTAACGGTCAACTGAGCAGTAGGGGCTTCAGCTTTCAAACGAGTGGCGATCTTATCGAGCACCTGTTTGTCAGAAGGGGTGAGTGTGGCTTTGTCGAACTGGAAGTGAACATCGCGGATGACGATGGTTTCTTCCTTGACCACAACCGCCTCTTCAACCACTGGCGCAGGGACTGGTGGTGGGCAACCGTCGGCATCGACCTTCACGCCTCTAGGCGTGCCCGGGCACTTGTCGCGGCTGTCCGGCACGCCATCGCCGTCTTCGTCGCCATCACCGTGAACCCAGCAATAGGCAGCGGCCGTACCGCCAACCAGCAGAGCGCCGTACCCTGCCCATGCCGAGCTCTCGGTCGCGCCGAGACCCGCACCGATTACACCGCCGACTGCCGCACAGGTCGGCCAGTCGGTTTTCTGCAAACCTGCGCAACCAGTCAACACACTGGTTAGCAGAACCAAGGGTAATGCTGTCCGAACTATGCTCATCTAGTTTTCTCCTGAGGGATCGGCTTAGAACCGATTCAGGTAGTAAAGACCCGAGCTTTAATCTCCGCCAGCAATAGGCCATTGCAGTTTTATCCAGTGTTCACGGCTGATCGATACTTTTAGCGCGACGACGCTCTATATCTGGACCTTCGGGCAGGCTAGTCTTGGCGCTCTGATTGAGGAACTTCGATGATTTCAGGTATTTCTTCGCGCACGCCCCAGCAGGCGCTGGCCGCTTTGCTGGATCGTTATGCCCCGCTCCGCCTGTTGCTGATCGGCGCGAGCGAATTCCCCGCGCTGGAAGCATTCAAGCTGGCGCACCCGGACACCTGCGTCGCCCACGCGGCGCCTGGACCGTTGCCGGCCGAACTGGCGGCGCGCCGATTTGATCTGGCGCTGGTGGTCGATTGCCTCGAACACTTGCCCAAACGCGATGGCCTGAATTTGCTCGGCGGCATCCGCAACCTCAATGCCAGTCGCATTGCGGTGCTGGCGGATTTGCCGGCCAGTGGCTGGCAGGAGACAGATTTTTTCTCCCTGGCCCTGCAAGCCAGCGAACGCTTCCAGCGCGACGAGCAAGTACTGACCCTGTTCACCTACGATCTGCTTGACTACAAACAAGTCCCCGACTGGCTCAACTCACGGTTCTGGGCCAATCCGGAAAACTTCGGGAAATACTGGTGGTAACGCAATGAGTACATCCATTTGCCCTTGCGGCAGCGGCACCCTGCTGGACGCCTGCTGCGGTCATTACCATGCCGGGCATCCGGCGCCTTGTGCCGAAGCGTTGATGCGTTCGCGCTACAGCGCTTATGTGTTGGGCCTGATCGATTACCTGGTAGCGACCACCCTGCCCGCGCAGCAGTCCGGCCTCGATCGTCAGTCCATCAGCGACTGGAGCGCGCAAAGCACCTGGCTCGGCCTGGAAGTGGAAAGCTCCGAGGTGTTCGGCGGTCAACCGGAACACGCGTTCGTGACCTTTACCGCACGCTGGCACGATGGCAGCGGCGAACACAGCCACCGCGAGCGCTCGTCGTTCGTGCAGAACGCCGGCCACTGGTACTTCATCGACCCCACTGTGCCACTCAAGGCCGGACGCAACGACGCCTGCCCATGTGCCAGCGGGCAGAAATTCAAGAAGTGTTGCGCGGGGTATTTCGCCAGTTGAGGTGATTCGTGAAGGGCTAGACTGGGGATCAAGGGAGAAACACAACCATGATCAGCCGACGTCGCGTCCTGCATACGCTCACCCTGCTCCTGTTTCTCGGACTCGGCGGCTGTGCGTCCTGGTTCAGCGACGATGAACCGGAACCTGAAGTGCATCTGGTCAAGGTCGAAGTGGTCCGGGCGAAACTGATGGAGCAACGTTTCCTGTTGTTCTTTCGCGTCGACAACCCGCGCGACAGCGACCTGACGGTGCGCGGTCTCGAATACCGGATTCACCTGGGCGATATGTTGCTGACCGAAGGCGAGCACGAACACTGGTTTACGGTCGGTCCCAAGCACAGCGCATATTTCAAAGTGCCGATCCGCACCAACCTGTGGCCCAAGGTGCGGGATCTGGTGAAACTGTTGAAAAAACCCGAGCAACCTATCCCCTATCGCCTGGAAGGTGAGCTGGAAACCGGTGTGTTCATCGCGCACTACGTGCACCTGGCGCGCAAAGGCGTGATAATCCCCGCCGATTTAATTCCGGAGCACACCCGATGACCCAGCAACCCCACGTCCATGGCCCTGACTGCAATCACGATCATGACCATCACGACCACCATGATCACGACCATGGCCATGTCCACGGCCCGAACTGCGGCCACGCTCACCAGGAGCCGGTGCGCAACGCCCTGAAGGACGTCGGCCGCAACGATCCTTGCCCATGCGGCAACGGCAAGAAATTCAAGAAGTGCCACGGCGCTTGATGCTTCGGGCGATGTTTTTCATCGCCTGTTGAATCGCTTCGCCGGCAAGCCGGTCTCGCTCCCACACTGGATTCGTGAATGACACAATCCCCTGTAGGAGCGAGGCTTGCCCGCGAAAAAGGCACCGCGATTATTCAGGCAAACCGCGTCATCTTCTTCGCGGGCAAGCCTCGCTCCTACAGTCACTCAGTCGGTCATCAGGATCAGCGCACTGCTGACGACCGTGGCGTATTCGCCGTGCAGATTGCCCAGCGACATCGCATGCACCTCTTCAGCTGAATGCGCATTGCCGAAATAATCCGCCTTGTCGAACGTGAAGCACGCATCCTCCGCCACCCACGTATCAAACCCCAGGTTACCGGCCGTTCGCGCCGAGGACTCCACCGAGTTGTAGGTCGCGACGCCCACGATGACCAACTGATCGATCCCCGCCTCGCGCAAACTCGCCTCCAGCGCCGTCGCACAAAACGCATCCGGCACCTGTTTCTGAATCAGTTGCTCGCCGGCCAATGGCTGGAACCGCTCCTGAAACTCCACGCCCGATTGCTGCGGCCAGAACACTGAGTCCGGTGAACGGGACAGGTGTTGTACGTGGATCACCGGCCGCCCGGTTCGCCGCCATAGCCCCAGCAAATCCAGGATCCGCGCCTCGGCCTGAGGATTATTTCGCCGGCCAAGCCTTGGCTCCAAAATGCCTTTTTGTTGATCGATGATGATCAGTGCTGCGTTGGTCTTGAGCTCCATGCTGACTTTTCTCACGCGAGGTCATTGAATTTCACGCACTTGAGCATCACCGCCTCCTACAGGCAAGTCCTCGATCGCAAACGGGACGACCTGATGCTCGCGGTTGCTGTCTGAACTTCACGACGCAGCTACGAATACAGCAAGGTGAATTCGGCTAAGGCTTGAAAGTGATCGATTGGGTGTATATCCGGTTCTTCGGTAACGGCTGCTATTGGTTTCGCCCTTACGGCGAGTCACTTGGAAAAGCCCCAAGTAACCAAGGGCTCTTGCCCCTTTCGTTCGGTGCCTCGCCTAGGCTCGGCATGCCCTCGCTCCGGTCCTGCTCCGTGGGCCCGCCGCCATCGGCCATCCATGGCCGGGGGCGGCTAACCCGGCATCCATGCCGGGTTGCCCACTGCGCAGAACCTGCGCTCGGCCTCTCGAGGGGGCGCTCAGATCAAAAGCTGAAGGCGAGCTAACGCTCGGCCTGATGAGTGGTGAAAATCAAAAGCGCACACGATTCCCTGTAGGAGCGAGGCTTGCCCGCGAAAAACGACCGGACAACGCGTTCATTCAGACAGCCCGCGTTATCGTTGACGCCCATCGCCAGCAAGCTGGCTCCTACAACTTCGACCGTGTGAACCCGATCCCTGTAGGAGCCGGCTTGCTGGCGATAGCGGTGGATCAGTCAACGTATGTATTGGCTGGACAGAAGCCATCGCCAGCAAGCCGGCTCCTACACGGGATTGGTGTACATGTCCGGAATGGGTGAGCGCAGCAGAGAAGGACAACGCGTACCCCCAAAGAGCCAGGTCGGCTTTCAGGCCGCCTCGGCGGCTGTGGCGGTAGTCGCCCCCTCGAGAGGCCGAGCGCAGGTTCTGCGCAGTGGGCAACCCGGCATGGATGCCGGGTTAGCCGCCTCCGGCC
>NZ_JAGYFX010000147.1:0-11671 GCF_019946615.1 Pseudomonas sp. BF-R-01 | reverse complement strand
GGCGATAGCGAATTTAAAGACGCCATCGCCGGCAAGCCGGGCTCCTACAGTGGTGTGCTGCTTAAGCCTCGTGCATCAACAGCACTTCGGCCCACCCTTGCCACCGTAACGGGCTTCCTGACGTTCCCGAAAGAACATTTCGTAGCTCATCACCGGTTTGTCCGGGTGTTTGGTCTGCATATGCTCGACGTAGTTGTCGTAGTCGGGCATGCCGACCATCAGGCGCGCGGCCTGACCGAGGTATTTACCGAGGCGACTCAGGTCATTGAACATGCTGCAATCCTCGATTACGCGTCCGGCAAGGCCTGGAATGGCGATTCTTTATCCGTACGCTCTTTTTTACCCCAGGCGGCAATGCCGACCTTGAGTGCATAGAACAGGATACTGAACACCACGAACAGGAACAGCGCGGTCAGCGTTGCGTTGGTGTAGGCGTTGAAAATCACGTGTTGCATCTGGGTGATGTCCTTGGCCGGGGCGAGGATCTGACCGTTGGCCAGCGCATCGCTGTATTTTTTGGCCAGCGACAGGAAGCCGATCGCCGGGTTGGCGTCGAACAGCTTGATGAAGCCGGCGGTGGTGGTGCAGATCAGCAGCCAGACCGCTGGCACCATGGTCACCCAGACGTAGCGTTGGCGTTTCATTTTGATCAGCACGACGGTGCCGAGCATCAGCGCGATACCGGCCAGCATCTGGTTGGAGATACCGAACAGCGGCCATAAGGTGTTGATGCCGCCCAGCGGGTCGATCACGCCCTGATACAGCAACCAGCCCCACATCGCCACACAACCGGCGGTGGCGATCAGGTTGGCGGTCCAGGATTCGGTGCGTTTCAGCGCCGGCACGAAGGAGCCGAGCAAGTCCTGCAACATGAAGCGACCGGCACGGGTACCGGCATCGACTGCGGTCAGGATGAACAGCGCTTCGAACAGGATCGCAAAGTGGTACCAGAACGCCATGGTGTTTTCACCCGGCAGGACACTGTGCAGGATCTGCGCGATACCGACCGCCAGGGTCGGCGCACCGCCGGCGCGGGCCAGGATGGTGGTTTCACCGATGTCCTTGGCCACCGTTTGCAGCGCTTCCGGAGTAATTGCAAAACCCCAGCTGCTGACAGTTTGTGCAACCGCTACCACGTCACCACCGACGACGGCCGCCGGGCTGTTCATGGCGAAATACACGCCTGGCTCAATCACCGAAGCGGCAACCATCGCCATGATGGCCACGAACGATTCCATCAACATGCCGCCGTAACCGATGTAACGGGCGTTGACCTCGTTATCCAGCAGTTTTGGCGTGGTGCCGGAGGAGATCAGCGCGTGGAAACCCGAGACCGCGCCACAGGCGATGGTGATGAACAGGAACGGGAACAGGCCGCCTTTCCATACCGGACCGGTGCCATCGATGAACTGGGTCAGCGCCGGCATTTTCAGCTCGGGCATGGTGACCAGGATGCCGATCGCCAGTGCGATGATGGTGCCGATTTTCAGGAACGTCGACAGGTAGTCACGCGGGGCCAGAATCAGCCACACCGGCAAAGAGGCAGCGACGAAACCGTAACCGACCAGCATCCAGGTGATCTGCACGCCAGTGAAGGTGAAGGCTTTGGCCCAGACCGGGTCCGCGGCAATCTGCCCGCCCAGCCAGATCGAACCCAGCAGCAACAGCACGCCGACGATGGAGATCTCACCGATGCGGCCCGGGCGGATGTAGCGCATGTAGATGCCCATGAACATCGCGATCGGGATAGTCGCCATCACCGTGAAAATGCCCCACGGGCTCTCGGCCAGGGCTTTTACGACGATCAGCGCCAGCACCGCGAGGATGATGATCATGATCAGGAAGCAGCCGAACAGCGCGATGGTGCCGGGGATGCGGCCCATTTCTTCGCGGACCATGTCACCCAAGGAACGGCCGTTGCGGCGGGTGGACATGAACAGGACCATGAAGTCCTGAACCGCACCGGCCAGCACCACACCGGCAATCAGCCACAGCGTGCCGGGCAAGTAGCCCATCTGCGCCGCCAACACCGGACCGACCAATGGCCCTGCGCCAGCGATGGCCGCGAAGTGGTGACCGAAGAGGATGTGTTTGTTGGTAGGGACGTAGTCCAGACCATCATTGTTGAGCACAGCGGGGGTGGCCCGTCGTGAATCGAGTTGCATCACGTTGTTAGCGATGAACAGACTGTAGTAACGGTACGCAACCAGATAAATGGCCACGGCAGCGACCACAATCCACAAGGCGTTGATTGCCTCGCCTCGGCGCAATGCCACTACGCCAAGGGCGCACGCTCCTACGATTGCCAGCAGCAGCCAGGGTAGGTGGCGTAGCGGGCTATTATTATTTTTCATTTTTTTATTCCAGCCAGGGTGGACAAGAAAGACAGCCACCCCGAGTTTAGCTCTCCTGACGGCAAAGGCCATACCCGACATTGGTCTAGACGCCTGTGTCGGCTGGCAGGCTTTGACAATGCGGGTCTATAGTCAGCGGACATTAAGAGGAATAAGCCATGAGCGAACACCCTGCCAATCGCCGCCGCTTCAAACGTATTGCGTTCGATGCCCGAACCGAGCTTTGCCAAGGGGAATTCATCTGGCCAGTGAAGCTGATTGACTTGTCGCTCAAGGGAATACTGATCGAGCGACCCGAGCCGTGGCTGGGCGACCCGAAAAAGATGTTTTCTGTCGACATTCATCTCAGCAAGGACTTTGACATCAAGATGGATGTGCAACTGAAGCACGACGATCCTCACCATTTGGGATTCGCTTGCCGATACATCAGCCTGGAATCCATCGAGCGGCTGCGGCGATTGATCGAGCTCAATCTGGGGGATCCGCAGGAGCTGGAGCGCGAGCTGGGTGCGCTTATAGAGGTGTGAGCCTTACGTGTAGGAGCCGGCTTGCTGCGGGCGGCGTTCCGACGATTGCGGCACACACGAACGCGCGCGAACTTCAATCGCCAGCAAGCTGGCTCCTACAAGGATTGGGGTTATTCGAAGAGTGCGTCGAGGGCCTGTTCGAGGCGGGTCACGGCAATAATCTGCAATCCCGACGGAGACTCCTTCGGCGCATTGCCCTTGGGCACGATGGCCCGTTTGAAGCCGTGCTTGGCCGCTTCTTTCAAGCGTTCCTGCCCACTCGGCACCGGACGCACTTCGCCAGACAAACCGACTTCGCCGAACACCAGCAGGTCATGGGGCAATGGCCGGTTACGCAAACTGGACATGACCGCCGCCATCAGCGCCAGGTCGGAAGCGGTTTCCAACACCTTCACGCCGCCCACCACGTTGAGGAACACGTCCTGGTCGTGGGTCGGAATGCCGCCGTGTCGATGCAGAACCGCCAGCAACATCGCCAGTCGGTTCTGATCCAGCCCCAACGTGACCCGACGCGGGTTGGCCAGATGGCTGTCATCCACCAACGCCTGAACCTCCACCAGCATCGGTCGGGTCCCTTCCCACGTTGCCATGACCACACTGCCCGGGACTTCTTCCTGTGCACGAGTAAGAAAAATCGCCGAAGGGTTGGAGACTTCTTTCAAACCCTTGTCGGTCATGCCGAACACGCCCAGTTCGTTGACCGCGCCAAAACGGTTCTTCACCGCCCGCAGCAAGCGCAAGCGACCGTCGGATTCGCCCTCGAAATACAGCACGGTATCGACCATGTGCTCCAGCACACGCGGACCGGCCAGCGCACCTTCTTTCGTCACGTGGCCAACCAGGAAAATCGCTGTGCCACTCTGTTTGGCATAACGCACCAGCAAGGCTGCGCTCTCCCGCACCTGAGACACGCCGCCCGGTGCCGATTGCAGCTGTTCAGTGAAAATCGTCTGAATCGAGTCGATCACCATGACCTTGGGCTTTTCGACCCGGGCGGTGGCGATAATGGTTTCGATGCAGGTTTCAGTCATGACCCGCAGTTGATCCTGCGGCAAACCCAGGCGTCGGGCGCGCATGGCCACTTGCTGCTGGGACTCTTCGCCCGTGACGTACAACGCCGGCATGCTCTTGGCGAGGTTGCACAAGGTTTGCAGGAGGATGGTTGATTTGCCGATGCCCGGATCACCGCCGATCAAAACCACCGAACCGTCCACCAGCCCGCCGCCCAGGACGCGATCGAGCTCACTGGAGGCAGTGGAAAAGCGCGGTATTTCTTCGACGCTGACTTCGGCCAGGGTCTTGATTTGTGCCTGTTGGCCGGTCCAGCCGGTGCGGCCGCTGGGGGCTGCGGCACCGCCGCTCTCGACCATGGTTTCGGTCAAGGTGTTCCAGGCCCCGCACTCGCCGCACTGGCCGGCCCACTTGGGGAAGGTTGAGCCGCACTCGGTGCAGCCGTACATGCGCTTGGCCTTGGCCATCTGAACTCCCGGCAAAAACCGCGATGATAGCTCAGCTGGACTGGATCAGTGCGACAGAGTTGCCCAATGGAATTGTGCGGAAACTTGCTCGGCTCTCGAGACAACGACAGCGTTGCAACTTTCATAACTTGTACAACGCGCTGCTAAAATAACTCGACCAACGTTAAATCCAAAACCCACAAAGCTGTACAACTCTTATCACTCTGCAAACTTAACGTACAACATCACCCAACAAACCAAGAGTTTAATACTGACAATCAAGAAGATGGCTTTACGGCATCACGCACCCTGTGTTTTTCCAGCCATTATTTTCCGAACCAAGAACTTATACTTGAAGTTAACCACTGTAAAACTTATATCGCACTTCCCATTACGCTCAACAAGTCGCTCCTGCGACGCACGCACTTTTGATGACAACCACCACCTCCATCGCTGATCGACGCAAGCGACTGAATGACGCTCAACACCCTTTAGATGGACAGTGGGCACACGCCTGGAAGGCTCAGATCTACACTTCAATGATGGCATTTTGAAAACTTTTTACCGTCAAACCGGTCGATAGCACGCTTGCGATGCCAGCAGTTGTTTCGGGCAAGAACCATTTGGCTGATTTACACTGCGTTACCAACCTCATCTGTAACAAGGAAATAACCTATGGGCGTGCTAAATGAGTTCAAGGCCTTCGCGGTAAAAGGCAACGTGGTCGACATGGCCGTCGGTATCATCATCGGTGCCGCCTTCGGTAAGATCGTTTCGTCGTTTGTCGGCGACGTGGTCATGCCGCCAATCGGCCTGCTGATCGGTGGGGTGGATTTCAGTGATCTCGCCATTACGCTCAAGGCCGCCAGCGGCGACGCCCCCGCAGTGGTGCTGGCGTACGGTAAATTCATCCAGAGCATGATCGACTTCATCATCGTCGCGTTCGCGATTTTCATGGGCGTCAAAGCCATCAATCGCTTGAAGCGCGAAGAAGCCGTTGCGCCCACCCTGCCGCCGGTTCCGACGAAGGAAGAAGAGCTGTTGGGTGAGATTCGCGATCTGCTGAAGGCCCAGAATAATCGGCCTGAATGATCTGATGCAGATAAAAAACGGCGCCTTCGTGGCGCCGTTTTTTTTACCAGTAGTTTTCCACCGCCACGTGCCCGGGGCGTCGGCTGAGACTCAAGTGCATGTCACGTTGTTTCAGCAGTTTTCGCGTGTCATCGATCATCTGCGGGTTGCCACACAGCATGCCCCTTGAATGCTCGGCCGTCAGTGCCACGCCTGCCGCCCGCTCCAGTTCGCCACTCTCTATCAAGGTGGTGATCCGGCCATTCAAGGCACCTGGATGCTGTTCGCGGGTGACGGTGGCAATGTACTGAAACTTGTGCGCGTACTCGGCCAGATAGTCACGCTGCATCAATTCCGCGATCAGTTCCTGATACGCCAGCTCCCGGGCTTCGCGCACGCTGTAGACCAGGATGATTCGCTCGAACTTCTCCCAGACCTCGAAGTCCTGCAGGATCGACAGAAACGGCGCCACGCCCGTGCCTGTGGATAACAACCAGAGATCACGCCCATCGATGAAGCGGTCAAGCGTCAGGTATCCAAAGGCCTGGCGGTCGACCAGCAGCGTATCGCCGACGCCCAGCCGACTCAGCTCACTGGTGAACTCGCCCCCCGGCACCACGATGGAAAAGAATTCGAGGAACTCGTCATAAGGCGAAGAAACCATGGAATAGGCACGCCACACAACGCTGCCGTCTGCCTTGGTCACGCCCAGACGGGCGAATTGCCCCGCACGAAAACGAAAGCCCGGGTCCCGTGTCGTGCGCAGGGTGAACAGGCTCGGGGTCAACGGCTTGACGTCGAGCAGAGTCTGGCGCGTGAATTTTTCTGCACTGGCAGTCATGGGGCGCTCCATTCAACAGATAGCATCCAGTGTCCCGCAAAGCGGGGAAAACAAACACCGACGATTTGTAGTGCCTTTTATTATCAACCTGAACATTACAAAGAGTATTTGATTTTTTTTGACGTACCATTCAGTTAATAAAACGGTTAATGAAATTAAACTCAACATTCAAAACCCGCCGTATTTTTAAAAACTCCATTAGAACTTGATATTTATTTTTTAAAGCGCAGTAAAGCCAAAAAATCTCACTTTTATGTAGGATTCGTCCTACACTCGGCTCGTGCAGGATTTCGGATCCAATCAGCACCCCGGCAGATTGTAAAATGGAGATACATGATGGAGCGGTGGAAGGAATCACAACTCAACCAACTATCGAGCACGAAGCATATTGATGCCGCGTACCCGATCGCACTTGAATTCGCGAAAAACATCGGGTTTAAATTTTTCGCTTTTTCAACCACTTATCAAACAAAAAACAACCAGCTCAACACTATCCGACACAACAATTACCCAACCATCTGGAACAAGTATTATGAACAGAAAAACTTAAGCTCGGTGGACCCGGTAGTAGCTCATTGCAATCACTCAATGCTGCCCATTATGTGGAGCGAAACTCTTTTCTCCAAGGTTCCTTCCCTGTGGGAGGCCTTGGAAACGCATGGTTTGCAGCACGGCTGGTCACAATCGCTGCATGACGAAGACAGCGGCCTGTGCAGCATTCTGAGCCTGGCAAGGAGCCATTGCCCGATCACGGCCCTGGAGCTGTATGAAAACCTCGGTTTCTCGGTATTCATGTGCCGTCATCTTCATGCGCTGATCGCGCAATCGCTGCCCAAGAAAATGCTGAAACCACCCGCTGCGCATTTATCTCCACGGGAAATCGACGTATTGGAACTGGCGGCAGCCGGCAAGACGGCTGAAGAAAGCGCGCGAATTCTCAACCTGAGCGCACGGACCATCCATTTCCACATTCAAAGCGTGATTTTGAAACTCGGAGTCAGCAACAAGATTGCCGCGATCATCGCCGCGATCAAGGCCGGTCACCTCAAAAGCACCTCGACACGTTGATCGATTAAAACCTGCGAGTAACGTACCATTTGCGATTCCTCCTGAGTGTTGACGTGTGAACCTTCACGACGCAGTGCACTCGGACGGCCTCGCCCGCTACAACGCCCCTGGGCCGCGGGATACCCGTTGATTTACCCAGAGCCCCGCCCCATGCCTTTGCTCGAAACACCCTTCGCCCGCCTCGACCTGATCCGCCAGCCAGAACAGCAGAACGAACCGCTGCAAGCGTTCGATGCCGCCGACGAATACCTGCTCAATCACCTGGCCGAACAACAACCGGGCGCGAACACTCGAGTGTTGGTGCTCAACGACAGCTTTGGCGCATTGGCTGCCAGCCTCGCGGGCAAAGTTCAGGTGACCAGCAGCGGCGATTCGTTTCTGGCCTTTCAGGGCCTGGAAAAAAATCTGATCCGTAACGCTCAGGCATTTGATGCCGTGCCTCGCGTGCCTGCCAGCGAAGCGTTTAGCGGCCCGTTTGATCGGGTCCTGATCCGCGTACCGAAAACCCTGGCCTTGCTGGAGGAACAATTGATTCGTCTGCAAAGCCAACTGGCGCCCGGCGCCCAAGTGATTGCCGGCGCCATGATCAAGCATCTGCCACGCGCCGCCGGGGATTTGCTGGAGCGCTACATCGGCCCGGTTCAAGCCTCGCTGGCGGTGAAAAAGGCTCGGCTGTTGATGATCACCGCTGAAGCCAAAGCACCCGCGACGTCGCCCTACCCGACTCGCTATCAGCTCGATGCGCCGGCGATTGAACTGCTCAACCACGCCAATGTGTTCTGCCGCGAAGGGCTGGATATCGGTACCCGAGCCTTTTTGCCGCACTTGCCGACAAACCTCGGCGCGGCACGGGTCGCGGATCTGGGCTGCGGTAACGGCGTTTTGGCCATTGCCAGCGCTCTGCAAAACCCGCAGGCGCACTACACGCTGGTGGACGAATCCTTCATGGCCGTGCAATCGGCCGCCGAAAACTGGCGCGCGGCGCTGGGTGACCGGGACGTGATCGTGCGTGCCGGGGATGGTCTGGCCGGGCAGGAGCCGCAGTCACTGGACGTGGTGCTGTGCAACCCCCCGTTTCACCAACAACAAGTCGTGGGCGATTTCCTCGCCTGGCGGATGTTCCAGCAAGCGCGCGAAGCGCTGGTGGTGGGCGGCGCGCTGTACATCGTCGGCAACCGTCATCTGGGTTATCACAGCAAACTGGCGCGGTTGTTCCGTGGCGTCGAACAAGTGGCGGCCACACCGAAGTTCGTGATCCTCAAAGCCCGAAAATAATCCCGGACAAAAAAAACCCTCCAGCGCAGGAGGGTTGTAAATCCGTGCCGCAAGGCATCGGGATGGGATTTTGCGAATTCAGTGGGTCGACAGGCCTGCGGCATTCATGAACATGCGCATCAGGCTCGCAACGATGAACAGCGCCAGCACGCTGCCGGCCCAGATCATCGCCAGCCAGCCAAGCCGCTGCCAGAGCGGCTTTTTCTCTGCGGCCTGGATTTCTTCCAAAGTGTGTTTACCAGTCATGGCGTTCCAACCCTCCTCTTCAAGGTTGATGGCGTCAGTGATGACGCCATCGCGAGCAAGCTTGCTCCTACAGGATTAGTGGTAACCATCTTCATGGGTGACCTTGCCGCGGAACACGTAGTAGCTCCAGAAGGTGTAACCCAGGATGAACGGGATGATGAACAAGGTGCCGACCAGCATGAAGCCCTGGCTTTGCGGCGGTGCGGCGGCGTCCCAGATCGAGATCGACGGCGGCACGATGTTCGGCCACAGGCTGATGCCCAGACCGCTGTAGCCGAGGAAGATCAGCACCAGCGTCAGCAGGAACGGCGTGTAGTGCGCATTGCGAGCCACAGCGCGGATCAGGCCGTACATGGTCACCAACACCAGAATCGGCACCGGCAGGAACCAGAACAGATTCGGCAACGTGAACCAGCGCGCGGCGATTTCCGCGTGAGCCAGCGGCGTCCAGATGCTGACGATACCAATCACCGCCAGCACCACGAACGCCAGCGGCCGCGCCAGGTTGTGCATCTGTTCCTGCAACTTGCCTTCGGTTTTCATGATCAGCCAAGTGCAACCGAGCAGCGCATAAGCCACCACCAACGCCACGCCGCAGAACATCGTGAACGGTGTCAGCCAGTCCAGTGACCCGCCGGCAAACTGGCGGTTGACCACCGGCAGCCCATCGATGAACGCACCCAACGCGACGCCCTGGAAGAAAGTCGCGGCGATGGAGCCACCAATGAACGCCTTGTCCCAGAGGTGGCGCTTGTCGTCCTTGGCCTTGAAGCGGAACTCGAACGCCACGCCGCGAAAGATCAGCCCGATCAGCATGAAAATCAGCGGCAGGTACAGCGCCGAGAGCACCACCGAATACGCCAGCGGGAAGGCGCCGAACAGCGCCGCACCGCCCAGCACCAGCCAGGTCTCATTGCCGTCCCAGACCGGCGCCACGGTGTTCATCATTACGTCACGGTCGGTCTTGCCCGGAATGAACGGGAAGAGAATCCCGATCCCCAGGTCGAAGCCGTCCATGACCACGTACATCATGATGCCGAAGATGATGATCACGGCCCAGATCAGTGGAAGATCAATACCCATGACTCAAATCTCCTTGGTCAGGCTGGGGCTGTGGTCGTTTTCGGCGCCATCATCGTCAGCCGCAGACAGGGGACGCGCCGGTGTGCGTTTCTGGCCGGGACCACCGTCGTTGGTTTCCTTGCCTTCGTCGATCTTCGGCCCTTTGCGCACCAGGCGCATCATGTAGCCCAGACCGGCACCGAACAGCGCGAAATAGACCACGACGAACAGGATCAGCGTGATGCTCATCTGCATGAAGCTGTGATTGGAGGACGCGTCCGCCGTGCGCATCAGGCCGTAGACGACCCAAGGCTGACGACCGATTTCAGTGGTAAACCAACCGGCGAGGATCGCGATCAGGCCGGACGGCCCCATCCACAATGCCAGGTACAGGAACGGTCGCGAGGTATACAGCTTGTCGCTTTTGCGCAGCCACAGGCTCCACAGACCGGTAAAGATCATCAGCATGCCCAAGCCGACCATGATCCGGAACGACCAGAACACGATGGTCGAATTCGGCCGGTCTTCCGGCGGGAACTCCTTGAGCGCCGGCACCTGTTTGTCCAGCGAGTGCGTGAGGATCAGGCTGCCCAGGTACGGAATCTCGACGGCGAACTTGGTCCTCTCTTCTTTCATGTCCGGCCAGCCGAACAGGATCAGCGGGGTCGGTTCATCACCGTGGTTTTCCCAGTGGCCTTCGATCGCGGCGATTTTCGCCGGTTGATGCTTCAACGTATTGAGACCGTGGAAGTCACCGATGACCGCCTGAATCGGCGCGACGATCAAGGCCATCCACATGGCCATCGAGAGCATGGTACGGATCGCCGGGTTGTCCTTGCCGCGCAGCAAATGCCAGGCCGCCGAGGAACCGACGAAAAATGCGGTCGCGACAAACGCGGCCGTCGCCATGTGCATCAGGCGGTACGGGAACGACGGATTGAAGATCACCGCCAGCCAGTCGGTTGGAATGACCTGGCCGTTAACGATTTCGAAGCCCTGCGGGGTCTGCATCCAGCTGTTGGAAGCGAGAATCCAGAAAGTCGAGATCAGCGTGCCGATGGCGACCATGACCGTGGCGAAGAAGTGCAGATTGCGCCCGACCTTGTTCCAGCCGAACAGCATGACCCCAAGGAAACCGGCTTCAAGGAAGAACGCGGTCAGTACTTCGTACGTCAGCAACGGCCCGGTGACGGAACCGGCGAAGTCCGAAAAGCGGCTCCAGTTGGTGCCGAACTGATAGGCCATGACCAGCCCGGAGACCACGCCCATGCCGAAGTTGACGGCAAAGATCTTCGACCAGAAGTGGTACAGATCGCGGTAGGTGTCGTTATTGGTTTTCAGCCACAGGCCTTCGAGTACCGCCAGGTAACTCGCCAGACCAATGGTGATGGCCGGGAACAGGATGTGGAACGAGATGGTGAACGCGAACTGAATTCGGGCGAGATCAAGCGCCTCCAAACCGAACATAAGTCTTCCTCTGTCAGGTAATACCGGCTGAAGGCTTGCGGCCTACACCCACGGCCCCCACGAATAGGAGTGTGGCGAATTGAAATTCGTTCTTCTTTTTACAAACATCACACGTAGGGAATTCGGCCATCTGGCCACCAGATCAATTCCACAAAGGCCTTGATCTGGATCAAGCATGGGTAAAAGAGTAGTCCGGTTTTTGGCGATGGACGGTGTGGTCTTTTGCCGCGTGACAGGTTGCCTCATAGCATCGGACATGTGCCGTAATACATTCCCTGTGGGAGCGGGCTTGCTCGCGAAGGC
>NZ_JAGYFX010000146.1:0-11775 GCF_019946615.1 Pseudomonas sp. BF-R-01 | reverse complement strand
CGGCTAGACCTCGTTATCGTTCTTCGCGGGCAAGCCTCGCTCCTACAGGGGGAGTGTTGGGACTAGAAAATTTGGGTGAACAACCAGTACAAGCTACCCGACAGCACAATCGCCGCCGGCAAGGTCAACACCCACGCCATCAGCAGATTGCGGATGGTCTTCATCTGCAAGCCGCCGCCGTTGGCGACCATGGTCCCGGCCACCCCTGAAGACAACACGTGGGTGGTCGACACCGGCAATCCGAACATGTCCGCCGCGCCGATGGTCAGCATGGCCACGGTTTCCGCCGAGGCGCCTTGTGCGTAGGTCAGGTGAGTCTTGCCGATCTTTTCGCCGACCGTCACCACGATGCGTTTCCAGCCGACCATGGTGCCCAGGCCCAGGGCAATCGCCACCGCGATCTTTACCCACAACGGAATAAACCGCGTCGAATTGTCGATCTGCTGCTTGAACAGTTGCAGCTTGCCGCTGGTGTCGGCGTCGAAGTTGCCGACCTTGTTCTTGTCCATCAGGCGAATGGTTTCGCTGGCCAGGTACATGTCGTTACGCACGTTACCCACGGCTTCGGCGGGCACTTTGGACAACGAGCCGTAACCCTTGACCTCGGCACCGATACGGCCGGTGAGCGCGGCGAGGGCCGGGATCAGTTGCGGCGCGGCCTCCTTGCTGCGCACGTAGTCGGACAACACCGCACGCGGGTCGGCCGGTGCCGGCAGCGGCGAATTTTTCACCAGCGCTTGCTGGGTGACTTCGGCGACGGCGGCGAACTGCAAGGCCTGATCGGCCGGCATGGTGCGGTTCAGCGCATAGGCCATGGGCAGCGTGCCGACCAGAATCAGCATGATCAGGCCCATGCCTTTCTGGCCATCGTTGGAACCGTGGGCAAACGACACACCGGTGCAGGTCACGATCAGCATGCCGCGAATCCACCACGGTGGCGGCGTGTTGCCTTTCGGCGCCTTGTACAACGCACGATTCTTGACGAAGGCGCGCAAGGCCAGCAGCAACAGCGCGGCAAAACCAAAGCCGACCAGCGGCGAGAGCAACAGCGCATAACCGATCTTGGTGGCCTGCGCCAGTCCACGCCGCTGGTGCCATCGCGGCCATGCATCAGGGCATTGGCCACGCCGACGCCAATGATCGAACCGATCAGCGTGTGCGACGACGACGCCGGCAAGCCCAGCCACCAAGTGCCGAGGTTCCACAGAATCGCGGCGATCAGCAGGGCGAAAATCATCGCGAACCCGGCGGACGAACCGACTTGCAAAATCAGCTCTACCGGCAGCAGGGCGATGATGCCGAACGCCACCGCGCCGCTGGACAGCAACACCCCCAGGAAGTTGAAGAACCCGGACCAGGCCACCGCGAAATTCGGCGGCATCGAGTTGGTGTAAATCACCGTGGCCACCGCGTTGGCGGTGTCGTGGAAACCGTTGACGAACTCAAAGCCCAGCGCGATCAGCAGCGCCACGCCCAGCAACAGAAACGGCGTCCAGGTGGTGACCACCGTGCCGAGTTCGCTCATGTCGTGCATCAGGCTGTACGCGGTGAACAGCAGTCCACTGGCCAGCACACCGAAGAAAATCACCAGGGTGAACAGGTTGGGTTTCTTGTCGAGCTGCGGTCTGGCACTGCTGGCGGGCGCCTGGGCAGCGGAAAAGGAAGGAGTAGCCATGCCGGACAATCCTGAGGAGGGAAGTGTGTCGGTCATGATCGTTGCTAAATATTACAGGGAGGCTGCGTTGGGTCAGTGTTTGGGTTTTTTGCCGATACCACCGATCCGAACACACACACACCGTCCCTGTAGGAGCGAGGCTTGCCCGCGAAGAACGATAACGCGGTGTATCAGGCATACCGCGGCGCCTCATTCGCGGGCAAGCCTCGCTCCTACAGAGGAATGTGTTCGCTCAATAATCCTGGCGCTTACGGAACGCCCAACGCCCTGCAATCACCGTAAACGTCGCGACCAAGGCCACCAGGATCCAGAACCCCTCCGGATCCTGCGATAGCGGCACGCCCCCCACGTTCATGCCAAAAAAACCGGCAATGATGTTGATCGGCAACGCCAACACCGTGACCACGGTCAAGGTGAACAGCGTGCGGTTGCTTTGCTCGTTGAGGTTGGCGGCAATCTCTTCCTGCAACAGCTTGATCCGCTCACCCAGCGCCGTGAGGTCGTTGATGATCAGCGCAAACTCCTCGGTGGATTTGCGCAGCTCCTTCACGTCTTCCTTCTGCAACCATTGCGGCGGGCGATTGAGCAGGCGCAGCAACGAGCCCGGCTCCAGCGCCAGCAGCCGTTGCAAGCGCACCAGCACCCGGCGATTGGCGCCCAGCTCTGCGCGGTTGGTCGACAGCCGCGAGGACAGCAATTCATCTTCGATCTGATCGACGCTGAGGCTGGTCTTGCGCACGATCTGCGTCAGCACTTCGCCCTGGTCGCGCAGCAAATGCACGAGCAATTCCAGCGGCGAGCGAAAACGCTCACCGGCCTTCACCGAGGAACGCAACTTGTCTACCGAGTGCAGCGGTTGCAGGCGCGCGCTGATAATCAGCCGACTACGCGCACACACCCACAGCGTCGACACGTCCGAGGAGACCATGCTGCTGAGGTTGAACACCACGTCGTTGACTACCGCCAGCAACGCCGAATCGACATGCTCGATGCGCGTCGAACGTGAGCCTTCATGCAAGGCTTCGAAAAACTCGTCGGGCAATTCCAGATGACTTTTCATCCAGCGCTCGCACGCGGCATGAGCGAGGTTCAGGTGCAGCCAGAGAAATTCGTCGCTGTCGTCCGGTTGTTGCAGGGACCGCAACGCCATGGCCGAATCGATTTCCCGACCGCGTTCGCCGGGACGAAAACTGAAACCGTACAGCAGACCAAACAGGTCCGGGTCGCGATGGCTTTGGTCGATGCTGTGGTTCATGAGGTCTCGCTGTGAGGAGGCGGCCTGTCGCGGGTTTCACAGGTTCACTTGAGCCGCATCATCGCAAGGCGTCTTGACAGTTTTGTGACAGCTTCGTGGAGCTGGCCAAGTGCCTTCTACCGACTGTCGGAACCGCTCAAGAACGGCCCTGACACGCCGATCTCGTAGGAGCCAGCTTGCTGGCGATAGCGTGCTGCCAGTCAATAGATTTCCCGACTGACCGGACGCTATCGCCAGCAAGCTGGCTCCTACAAAGAGCATGCGTTCGACGCTGTAGACAGGGAATGTCCGGATTATTTTCACGCCTCCCAAGGGCGTGCCTCATTCCTGTCACGAGTACCTTCCGATGTCTTTGCAAAAGTCCTTGAGAGCGCAAATTCTCGCCCTGTTGAGCGGCAGCCTGTTTGCGATGCTGTTGATCGCTCTGGCCTGTTTTCACTTTCTGTCGAATGGCGTTCAAAGCTACGCGAATCTCATTGACGGTCCGCTGCACACTTCGCAATTGATCGATGAAGCCAACCTGCAATTCAAGGTGCAGGTGCAGGAATGGAAAAACGTTCTGCTGCGTGGCAAGCAACCGGCAGACCTGGACAAATACTGGAAGCAATTCGAAGACCGTCAGCGCGAGGTGCAGGGCATCCTCGGCGAACTGGCCGGGCAGAAGGGCATTGAGCCGCAACTCAAGACCCGCATCGAACGCCTGCGTGACGAGCATCGTCAGTTGGGTTCGGCATACCAGAAAGGTCGCGATGCTTACGTGGCGGCCGGTGCCGATCCAACGGCGGGCGACACCGCAGTCAAAGGTGTCGACCGTGCAGCCAGCGACCAGATGAGCGAACTGGTCAGCGAACTGCGCAAACAGGGCGTCGAGCAGTCGAAGCTGATCAGTGCCAGCGCAGATCGCACCGTGTTGCTGGGCATCATTGTGATGCTCGCTTCGGGCTTGTTGATCGGGCTGTTGAGCCTGTGGCTGGTCAATCGCAATCTGGTCGAACCGATC
Organism: Pseudomonas sp. BF-R-01; assembly: GCF_019946615.1. NCBI lineage: Bacteria > Pseudomonadati > Pseudomonadota > Gammaproteobacteria > Pseudomonadales > Pseudomonadaceae > Pseudomonas > Pseudomonas sp. BF-R-01. The sequence continues at coordinate 7,845 of NZ_JAGYFX010000146.1, read as the reverse complement.
CGCAAATTGATCGACTACGTGGCGCAACTCAGCCAGGGCAAGTTTGCCGAGCGCGTGGCCAGCACCCGTCAGGACGAGCTGGGCAAACTGGCGATCGCGGCCAATACGCTGCGTGATTTCCTCGCTGAAACCTTTAGCCGTTTGCAGGTCAGTGCCAAGGATCTGGACGGCGCCAGCAGTGAGTTGAATTCGATCGCCATCCTCATGGCCAGTGGTACCAACGAACAGTTCAACCGCACTGACCAAGTGGCCACGGCGATGAACGAAATGTCTGCCACCGCGCAAGAAGTCGCGCGCCACGCCGCCGACGCCGCACGTGCCGCCGACGATGCCGACCAGTCCGCCCAGCAGGGCGAAAAAGTCATGCAGGGCACCATCCACACCATCACTCGCATGCGCGGCGAAATCGCCAACACCGCCACGGTCATCCGCCAACTGGAAACCGACAGCGGCCGCATCGGCAAGGTGCTGGAAGTGATTCGCGGCATCGCCGAGCAAACCAACCTGCTGGCACTCAACGCCGCCATCGAAGCGGCGCGTGCCGGTGAGGCGGGGCGCGGTTTTGCCGTGGTGGCCGATGAAGTACGCAGCCTGGCCCAGCGCACGGCGGCGTCGATCATCGAGATCAACCAGATCATCCAGACCGTGCAAACCGGTGCGGTGGACGCGGCTCAGGCGATAGAAAGCGGCCAGTCGCGCAGCGAGGAAAGCGTTCAGCAAGTGACCGAGGCCGGCGCCATGCTGGAGCGCATCACGCATGCCGTGGAAGCGATTCGCGACATGAACCGCCAGATCGCCACCGCCGCCGAAGAGCAGACTTCGGTCGCCGAAGACATCTCGCGCAACCTCACCGAGATCACCAGCATCGCCAGTACCAACCTCGACAACGTGCAACGCACTGAAGCCGCCAGCCACAACCTGCACGGGTTGTCGGGGCAGTTGAACGAGGTGACGGCGCGCTTGAGCGCCTAAGGGAAATGGCTGTGTACCGGCTTGCTTACCGAGTGGGTACACAGTCGATCTCAAGTCCGCTGACCCGATGTCGATGATGAGCGTATTCCCATCACCTCAATGGAAAACGCCATGGTTAGCATCTCGTCTGTTTCGATCATCCAGCCCGTCGCCACTGCTTCGGCCAACGCCACAGCAAGCACTGACGACACGTCTGTCACCGCCAGCGCCGAGGCGTCCAGCGACACCACCAAAGTGTCCGCCGACGGCGCACCGGCAGCGAGTGGCGGCAGTTCCAGCAGCAGCGAAGAATCGGATTCGGTGAAAGCCCTGCGCAAGCAGATCGCCGAGCTGCAAAAGCAATTGCAGGAACAACAGCAACAACTGCAAGCGGCCCAGGCCAAACAGGAAAGTGCAGACGCCAAGGCCGCCGATGTGGCGGCGGCTCAGTCGCAGATTGCGACGACCTCAGGTTCGTTGCAGACCGCAACGGCGGCGTTGTTGGCGGCGTTGCAGGAAGAAGGCAGCAGCACTGCTGGATCCATGGTCAGTACATCGGCCTGATTCGAAAACACAAAAAAGCCGCACGATCCGAAAATCGTGCGGCTTTTTTTATGCGCGTATCAGGTGTCTTGTTTGTTGCTCAGGACTTTGCCAGTGGTGGCATCGAAATCCACGTCAAATTCTTTGCCGTCAGCGGTTTTCAGTTCCACTTCGTACTCGAAGCCATTGAAGTGGTTGTCCAGGTCGGTGTCGGTGATGGTCGCACCCGGGTGCAGTTTCAGGGCAGCCTGGTTCATTTCTTCCAGCGGCTTGATCTTGCCGCTCTTGACCAGCTCAGGGATCTGGTCGACGCGAACATCAGCTTGTGCCAGGCCAGCGGTGAGGGTCAGGGCGGCAGCGGTGAACAGGGCAGTCAAAGTCTTCATGAGGTTCTTTCCTTGGTGAGCTGTTTAAGTGGGGCCAGATTAACTGGGGCAACTTAATTCACCCTTAATTCCAGGAGCATCGCCGGCAAGCCGGCTCCTACAGGTCCGTGTCGTTCACAACTTTTATGAACGACTCAAACTTGTAGGAGCCGGCTTGCCGGCGATGGCGTCACCTCGGTTCTGGATCAATACCCGTTGTTCTGCAACAACTGCGCAACCGTACCCGCCGCCGGACGTTTGTAGAACTTCAACAACTCGCTGGCGCGGTTGGTGAAGATGCCATCAACCCCGGCGTCCATGACCTTCTGGTAATCCACCGCATCATCGATGGTGTAGACGTGCACCAGCAAACCCTGATCGTGGGTGTACTGGTTCATCCATGGTTTTACCAGGTCCGAGTAGCTCTGATCGCCACCCTTGGTCAGTGCGGCAGAAGGGCCGGTGCCGATTGCGCCTTGAGCCTTGGCGTACTCGACCCATTGCTGGAATTCGGCTTTGTCCTTCGGTTCCTGTTTGGCGTAGTACGTGGCTTTGTCCTTGTCACCGGACTCGGCGAACGTCACCTTGGACTTGGGCTCGATGCTGCCTTCGCCGACCCACAACAGCAGGATCTTCGGCACTTGCGGCATTTCCTTTTCCAGCAGTTCGAGGCTGCTCTTCTCGAAGGTTTGCAGCACCACCTTACCTTTGCCCTGGCCGACGGCGAGTTCGCTTTTCGCAAGTTTCGAACCGGCCGGACTCAGCCATCCGCGATCCTGCAATTTATCCTTGAGGTCACGCTCGAGGCCGGGGAATTGCTTCGGCTCCTTGGTTTCGATGTACAGGCCAGGCTTGTGCAGCGGATTGCCCTGGGCGATGTCGATGATTTCATCGAGGGTCAGGATTTTCAGGCCAGCAAAGGAAGGACGCGCACGATCCGGGTAAGCCGTGTTGAACCAGCTGCCGGCGTCGAGGGTTTTCAGCTCGGCGATGGTGAACGCATTGGCCGGGCTGTCCTTGCGCTCAGGGAACTTGCTGGCGACGTCGGTGGTGCGTTGCAGGTTGTTGTCGTGCAGGGCAAACAGCACGCCGTCCTTGCTGCGTTGCAGGTCGAGTTCCAGGTAATCGGCACCCAGGTCGCGCGCCAGTTTGTAGGCGGCGGCGGTGGATTCCGGTGCATCGAAGGACGCGCCACGGTGGGCAATCACCGCCGGGTGCGGAATGCCTGCATGGGTGGCCAGTGAAGTAGGGCTTGGCTCGCTGGCGGCCTGCGCCTGGCCGAGGCCGAGCAGCACGCTCAGCAGCAGGGCGCTCTTGGTGAAAGTTACAGGCATGGTCGAGATCCTTTCGCAGAGTGTTTTCAAAGACGTCCCTTTTAACAACTGAGCGCGGCTTGCGCTATCGCGAGACCGACATAAACGTGTTTAAAGCGGATTTTTTCAGCACATTTGTGCGGTTCTTTGCAGTACTCTTGGCCCCGGCAGTTTCCCCGGCAGAGGGAGCGCCCTTCATCTTGCCCTGCGTGTAAACCATCGATCACTTGTGTGAGGTTTATATGCGCATCACTTCCGAACTCATCTGCCAGGCCGCCGACCAACTCAAAGGCTTCGTCGGTCTCAATCGCAAAACCGGCCAATACATCGTGCGTTTCAGCGAAGACTCCTTCGGCATGGACGTGGCGGATGACGGCATCATTCCTGTGAGTGAATTCGTCTGGGCGTCGGGGCCGGAGCAGGTCATGACGCTGAAGCGCGAGTTGATTCAGTTGTTGCTGGACCAGAACATCGATGACCGGATCAACATTACCGAGCCGTTGCGGGTGTACATGAATCGGCGGGAAGTGCCGGAGATTTCGGCGGTGCGCAGTCTTGTGCAGAGTTGAGATTTGCCGTGTTTGTGATGGCCTCATCGCTGGCAAGCCAGCTCCTACAGGGTTTTGCGTCGCACACAAAACCACTGTGGGAGCGAGACCGGCTTGCCGGCGATGGCGGCTTAAAGGACACCGCAACTGTTACTGCTTGAAATCATAGGCCCGCTCAACCCTGCACACCCGCGTACTGCACGCCGCATACCAGGTCGAGCGCCCACGCTCACGAATCGCGCTGTGCTCGGGATGATGTTTCCACGCCACAATCGCCGCCTCACTGGCCCAATAGGAAACCGTAATCCCGAGCCCATCCTCACCCCGCGCCGACTCCACACCGAGAAATCCCGGCTGCTCACGCGCCAGTTCAACCATGCGCTCGGCAGCCTCGGCGTAACCTTGATCGCCGTCGGTGCGCAGCGAAGTAAAAATCACCGCGTAGTAGGGCGGTTCCGGTGTCCGGGCAATCATGATTTTTGCCTCGCACACGCGTCGATCAATGCACTCACCAGCGGCGGCAGAATTCCTTTGAGCGCGGCACGTTCAGGTTGAAATAGCGTAGCGACAAAAAACGGATGCCCGCGTAATTCCACCGCTCGCAAATCCCCCGTCGAATCGTGTCCCACCGCGGATAATTCCTGGCTTAGCAAATCCCGCTCAAACTGCGGATTCACACCATAACGGCAGCGATAGCCTTCACGAATCTCCGGGTTTTCGTACGCCTTGGCGATCAACGAACCTTCAACCAGATGAATGCTGTCGATGGCTTCCACTAGTGAGCAAGTCAGCGGTGTGAGCAACGCTCGCGTGGCATCGGGTGATGTCTCGCCGTGCTCGGCATCTATCCACCCCAGAACGTTGCGGGCGTATTCGAGTACCGCGTGCTGAAAACCGCCACACGTACCGAGGAAAGGTCGCTGTTGTTCGCGGGCAAAGCGAATCGCTCGCAGCGCACCGTCTTCATTGCGGTAAGGGCTGGCGGGCACGCACCAAAAGCCGTCGAAGTCTTGCAGCGACGAGTCGTTGATGTCGTCGGTGGCCTGCCACTGGAATTTCACGTCCAGTCCGGCGTGTTCGGCAGCCATGCCGAGGGCGACGGGAATCGCCTGGTGGGCGGTGACTTGCGGGTCGTAATCGCCGATCAGGGCGATGTGGATGGCGCTGTTTTCCATAAGGGCTCTCGACGCTTGTTGATTCCTGGAGCCCACTATAGATTGGCGTTCACGCACTCAACATTGGCGTTATCCCAAGTGATCAATGCAGCAACGCACTATCGACTGGACTACCCCGACCTGTCCCTGATTCTCGCCCTCGTGCGCGGCGGCTCGCTGGCCCGGGCCTCGGCGCTGTTGAAGGTCGACGTTTCGACCGTGTTCCGCGCCGTGCGCCGACTGGAAGCCGCGCTGGGCCAGCAACTGTTCGAAAAAAGCCGCGCCGGCTACTTGCCCACCAGTCTTGCGCAGACCTTGGCCGAACAGGCTGAGCGCGCCGAACAAGCGCTGGAGGCTGCGCGCATCGGCGTGGAGCAGGGCGGTGAAGTCATCAGCGGCACCGTACGCCTGACCTGCACCGATTCGGTTTTACAAGGTTTGTTGCTGCCGGCGCTGGCGCAGTTCATGCCCGGCTATCCGGCGCTGACGATCGAGTTGAGCACGTCCAACGACTTCGCCAATCTCAGCCGCCGAGACGCGGACATCGCCTTGCGCCTGACCCGGAATCCGCCGGAACACTTGGTGGGCCGATGCCTGGCGCAGGTGTCGTATCGCGTCTGTGCGAGCACGGCGTATCTGAAATCGGTCGATGCCGAAGACTTGGCCGCGCTGACATGGATCGCCCCGGACGACTTCCTCCCCGATCACCCCACCGTCGCGTGGCGTCGTCAGCAATTGCCCGGCGTCACACCGGGTTATCGTTGCAACAGCATGTTGTCGGTGACTGAGCTGGTGCGGGCCGGGCTCGGTGTCGCGGCATTGCCGGACTTTCTGATCGATGACGGGCTGCAACCGTTGAGTGAGCCGTTGCACGGTTACGACACCGCGCTGTGGTTGCTGACCCGCCCGGACTGTCGCGCCTTGCGCTCGGTGGTGACGTTGTTCGATGAGTTGGGCGTGCGTTGAAATTGCAGTAATGCTTGTAGGCGCTTGATTTAGAGCTGGTAGCAGGCGAGGAACATGTCCAGCGCTGAGTCCACGACAGTGGTCTGCATTTCAGGCGACAGGCCGGGCAGCCCCATGGAAATCTGCGGCCAGAATGCAAAGGATTTGAGCATCCCCTGAACCTGTTGAGCGGCAAACTCCGGGTCGACCGGCTTCAATCGCCCATCGGCCTGAGCGGTGCGAATCCACACGGTCAGGCCTTCTTCGCGCTTGCCCATTCTCTCGACCATGTTCTGCGCGCGCTCGGGGGAGTGGATGGTGGCCGCGATGGCGACCCGCGCCAGGTCGAGAAAATTGTCATCGCCCAGCATCTGCAATTTCGCCATCAGCATGCGGCGCATCTGCTCGCGCAGCGGCAAGTCAGGGCGGTAGGCCGTTTCTTGTTCGGCCGTCACCCTGGCCCATAATTGATTGAGGATTTCGGCGAACAACTCTTCCTTGCTGGGGAAGTGGTTGTACACCGTGCGCTTCGACACGCCAGCGGTGGCGGCGATCTTGTCCATGCTGGTGATGTCGAAACCGTTGGCCCGGAATTCGGCAATCGCCGCTTGAATGATCGCTTCGCGTTTTCGGTCGGTCAGGCGCTGTGGAGCTGTCATAAGTACGCTTCGGCAGAAGAAAATAAGAATTACACTTGGCAGTTTACTTGTGATCAGCTTTGATGCAACCTAGAAACTACACTGTGCAGTGTAATGTTTCGTTAATCCTGCGCAGCCAAAAATAGAGTGTTCGGCTGATGCGTGCGTGCCTTGGCCATTTATCGTCCCACCGTAGAAACTGCACATCGTGCGGTTTCCTGGAGTCATTCAGTCATGGCCAATTCCACTAACGTTTCTGCACCTGAAGCGTCCCGTCAGGCCGAAGGGCACTTCCGCAACCATGCGCCCGTGCAACGAGAAGGCTTGCGCAAAATGGTGCGCATCATGTGGAACATGATCTTCCACAAACCCCGTAACACCCGCCCGACGGCGGCCGTTCCGGTGCAGCGCCTGACCCACGACGCGTTGATCGCCGCGCCCAACCACAGCGTCTATCGCCTCGGTCATTCCACGGTATTGCTGAAACTGCGGGACAAATTCTGGATCACCGACCCGGTCTTCGCCGAACGCGCTTCACCGGTGCAATGGGCCGGCCCGAAACGCTTTCACCAACCACCGATCAGCCTCGAAGAACTACCGCCGATTGAAGCGGTAATCCTGTCCCACGATCACTACGACCACCTTGATTATCAGGCCGTGCTCAAACTGGCGGACAAAGCCAAATACTTCCTCACGCCGCTGGGCGTCGGCGACACCCTGATCAAGTGGGGCATCGACGCCAGCAAAGTGCGCCAGCTCGATTGGTGGCAAGGCACCGAAGTCGACGGCATCCAATTCGTCGCCACCCCGTCGCAACACTTTTCCGGCCGTGGGCTGTTCGATGGCAACAGCACGCTGTGGGCCTCCTGGGTGATGATCGACGCCGACACACGAATCTTCTTCAGCGGCGACAGCGGCTACTTCGACGGCTTCAAACGCATCGGCGAACAGTTCGGCCCGTTCGACCTGACACTGATGGAAACCGGCGCTTACAACGTCGAGTGGCCGCATGTGCACATGCAACCCGAAGAAACCCTGCAAGCGCACATCGACCTGAAAGGCCGCTGGTTACTGCCGATTCACAACGGCACCTTCGATCTGTCGATGCACGCGTGGTTTGAACCGTTTGACCGGATACTGGCATTGGCCTGGGAGCGCAGTGTTTCGATTACCACGCCGCAGATGGGTGAGGCGTTTAACGTGATGTATCCGCAGCGGGGGAGTGCTTGGTGGTTGGGGATGGAAAACGTCGGCGATCAGGTGGAAATCCAGAACGCATGACGTATTGAAGCCTGGCCGCTTGTGATGCAAGCGGCTCGTGCCGACACCTCACTCAACCATCGCAAAATCCGCCCGCCCCACCGGATTCGACTCAGTCCCTCTAACAC
>NZ_JAGYFX010000145.1:0-12135 GCF_019946615.1 Pseudomonas sp. BF-R-01 | reverse complement strand
GTGCCATGGCCAATTACCGCGTCTGCTGCTGTTGCTTTGCTTTGCTTTTGATCTTGATCTTGATCTGCCCCGTCGGAAGGCCGAGTGGAGGTTCTGCGCAGTGGGCAACCCGGCAAGGATGCCGGGTTAGCCGCCCCCGGCCAGGGATGGCCGATGGCGGCGGGCCCACGAAGCAGGACCGGAGCGAGGGCATGGCGAGCCTTGGCGAGCCACCGTACGTCAGGGGCAAAGCCTTTTGGTTCCTTTTTGGCGTTTGAAAAAGGGACTCGCTGTAAGAGCGAAACCAATAGCCGCCGTTACCGCAGGAATGGATATGTACACCCTCAAAAAATTCGTCACCTGACACAAAGCCTTCGCGAGCAAGTCGAATCGTCGCACCGCCGCTCCCACAAGGGTTCCGAGTACACCCGCAAGATCAGGTCAGCCATCAGCCCTACCGAAATCGACGCAACGCAGTCCGACAAGGACATACCCCATAGTGAAGGACTTCATACGCGCATCAGGATTAATCCACAGTATTTTTTGACGACCCAGCTAAGATTTACAGACGGTGAACCTTATTCCCGGATTTCCGGTCGATACCTGCAACCCGACCCGGTTCGCCACCGCCCCCGATCAACGAGGGTGATGACTGGCTTGCTTCACTTTCTGGAGAACGCCCCCGTGATATCCACCCTACACATCGCCAGGCTCAAAGCATGGGGCGCCCATGGTTTTACCGCCACTGGCGTAGTCACAGCCTTCCTCGCCACCCTCGCCCTGCTGGAAAACCAGCCCACCAATTGCCTGCTGTGGCTGGGCGTCGCACTGATCGTCGACGGGCTCGACGGCGCACTGGCGCGCAAGGTCAACGTACAGTCGGTGTTGCCAAGCTTCGACGGCTCGATCCTTGACCTGGTCATCGACTACCTGACGTACGTGTTTATCCCGGCACTGTTTATCTATCGTTACATCCCGTTGCCGGACTACACCCTGCTGCTGACCGTGTCGCTGATTCTGGTCTCGTCGCTGTTCTGCTTCTGCAACGTCAACATGAAAAGCAAAGACAACTACTTCCAGGGCTTCCCCGCCGCGTGGAACGTGGTTGCGCTGTGCCTGTACATCATCGCCCCGTCGCCATGGATCACCCTGCTCACCGTCATCGGCCTGGCGTTGCTGACCGTGACCCGGATGAAATTCCTGCACCCGTTTCGCGTGCGCAGGTTCATGCCGATCAACATCGCCGTGACGGCCATCTGGTTGCTGTGCAGCTTGTCGCTGGTGATCAACCATCCGGTGATCAACCCGATGGTCATGGGGCTCTGGTTGCTGATGTCGGCCTACTTCCTGGGGATATGCATCTGGCGCACGGCGATGGAGTGGTTTGACGGCTCGCGGCACCCATAAGCCATGCCAATTCATATCGTACGACTCGGCTCACCGCGCCTGCCCGATGAAGGCCTTCGGTTAGGCACCGTGCGCCGCCCGCCTCGTGGCGTACCGAGGGCTGAGTTTGCCCGCCGGGATTTTTATGATGTGTGGCAACCGCTGCTGTCGCCCAGCGCTGAATTAGTCGCCGAAGCCAAGGCGGCGGCTGATGAAAAAACCTGGGAAGGCTTCAAGCGCAAGTTCAAGGCTGAAATGAATCAGCCTGCGCCCAGCCAGTTGCTGGATCTGTTGGCGGCCCTCTCCCATCACACCTCGCTGGCCGTCGGCTGCTATTGCGAAGATGAAGCGCACTGCCATCGCTCGGTATTGCGCGAACTGCTGGAAGCACGCGGCGCCAAGATTATTTAAATTCCAAAACCCCACAAATCCCCTGTAGGAGCCGGCTTGCCGGCGATGGCGTCCGTCCAGTTACCCTTACTTTTACTGACGGACCGCCATCGCTGGCAAGCCAGCTCCTACAAGGGATCGCGTCGTTCTCAAGGTTGAAGTTCACGGCGTAATCGCCACCCTCATAACCCCGCCCCACTCCCACCTGACCAGACGACAGGTTGATCATGGTCAATACTCAAAGGGTTGAATGCCTGTCGAATGACCCTGACGCTCGTTTACCCACGGGAGGTTTGTCATGTCTGAGCAATCACGTTTCATGCTGGTCGCCTCACCCCTGATGGAACACAGCCCCGCCTTCGACAGGGCCGCAGCGCTGGCCAAGGCCGAAGACGCGGCGCTGCACATCGTTGCGTTCGATTATCTGGAGGGCCTGGCGACCGCCAGTCTGGTCAATGAAAAGGCCCTGGAGCAGATGCGCCTGGGCTATGTCGATCGACACCGTCAATGGCTTGAGGACCAGGCGCGGCCCTTGCGCAAGATCGGGGTGCACGTCACCACCGAAGTGACGTGGGTCGAACGGCCACTGGAGGAAATCCTGATTCACCTGAAAGAGCAGCCGATGGACGTGCTGATCAAGGCGCTGGAGCCTCATTCCATGCTCTCAAGGCTGATGTTCACGCCACTCGACGTGCATTTGCTGCGGGAATGCCCGGTGCCGTTGCACTTTGTCAGCCATGCCGCGCATGCCTTGCCGCGCAAGATCGTCGCAGCGGTCGACCCGTTCCATCGTGATGATCACTACAAAAGCTTCAACGACCGCATTCTTCACGAAGCGGCAAAACTGGCCAGCGCCTGTAATGCCGAGCTGGATGTGGTCTATGCCTACGACCTGTCATCGATCAGCGCCGATGAATTCGGCTTCGACAACGGTTCGGCGTTTTTTTCGTCGGGCAAAGCCAGGACCCTGTTCGACTACCAGGAAGCAGCCTTCAACGAACTGGCCGAACGCAACGGCATCGCGCCGCAGCAACGGCACATGATCATGGGCAACCCGGTAAAGGTCCTGACCCGCTACGCCGATGCCTGCGACATCGACGTGATCGTCATGGGCCGCATCGGCCATCGCGGCCTGGGCAGGTTGATCGGCAGCACGGTGGAGCACCTGCTGTACAAAATGCCGTGCAGCGTCTGGGTGGTGTACAGCGAGCGGTTGGATGAGTAAACCTGCTGAAAACACCCCAACCCCCTGTGGGAGCGAGCCTGCTCGCGATGACTGAGTCATATCCAACATTGATGTCGATTGACTCACCGCCATCGCGAGCAGGCTCGCTCCCACAGGTTTTTGTGTGGCTAAGTCAGCGTCGGGTGATCACCACTTCAAGGTATTCACTCGGCACCACCAGCGATTTTTCACCCGTGCGGTTCAAGCGGTTGATCAGCTCGGCCAGGTCACCTTCAAGGGCCTGGGCTCCTTCGGGGGGCAGCGCCGCGAACGCCTTGTGGACCGGGCCATACCAGGTGCGGAACGTGTCGATGAAATGCGCGGCCGAGCGGTAGCGGAAATTGAAGAACCGCCGTGTCACCTGAAGCAGAAACTCGCGCTCATCAAAATGCTTATGCAGCCAGGCCTCGGAACCCCAGTTCGACGGTGGTTGTGCCCCCGGCGGAGGTGGCATGTGCCGGCCCAGGGTCTTGAACATCTGGCCGACAAAACCTTCGGGTGTCCAGTTGGCGAGGCCGATCCGGCCGCCCGGACGACAGACCCGCGCCAGCTCGGCGGCAGCTTTGGCCTGGTCCGGTGCGAACATCACGCCGAAGGTCGACAGCACCGCATCGAAGCTGCCGTCCTCGAACGGCAGCGCCTCGGCATCCGCCACTTGAAAGGTCACCTCCAGGCGTTCCGCCCTGGCCCGGTCTTCGCCGCGCTCCAGCAGCGCGGCGACGTAGTCGGTGGACGTGACGCGGGCACCCCGGCGCGCGGCCGCCAGTGTCGCGTTGCCGTTGCCGGCGGCGACGTCCAGCACGCGCTCGTCGCAAAGCAGGTCGCAGGCTTCGGCGAGCTGCTCGCCGACAATCTGCAAGGTGGTGCCGATCACGGCATAGTCGCCACTGGCCCAGGCGGCCATCTGACGGTTTTTCAAGGCAGTGAGATCAATGGGAGTACTCATCAAATCGCTCCGTTACGAGTTCAAACGCCCCTGGCTTATTCCGCCGTGGTGGGGTCGATGACGGTCATGACCCGGGAAATGCGGTTGGCCGGGAAACCACTCAGCCTGGCATGCTCCCGGATCAACTCTTCGTTGGGCGAGAGGTACACACAGTAGAGCTTGTCACCGGTGACATAACTCTGCTGCCACTGCACCTCCGGCAAGTCGCGCAACGCTCGGCAGGACTTTTGCGAAGCCGCTTTCAAATCCCTTTCTGACAGTGTTCCAGCACCCGGAATCTCGCGTTCAATGATGAACTTCGGCATGGCAACCTCTCATTTTTGTTATTGATGACAGGGTCGGCAGACCCTGTGCCAACTATCGCGCTGCTGACCATCGGCGTCCTGCCCGATCGTCGGCCAACCTTGCCCGATCGTCCGGAGGTTTCGCGTTGTGCCGCGACAGGCTCACAATCAAAAGCTGCCCGCCCACAGGGGAACACCACCATGGACGCCCTGTCCCAGACCCTGCGCGTCGTCCGCCTGGTCGGCGCGATTTTCATCAACGCCAGGTTCACTGCCCCCTGGTGTTATCAGTCACCGAGCGCAGACACCGCCGCACCGTTTCTCGAACCCGGCGCCGAACGCGTGGTGATCTTTCACTTGATCACCGAAGGCGAGTGTTATGTCGAACTCGGTGATGATCCTCCCCAATTGCTGACGGCTGGCGATGTGGTGGTGTTTCCGCAGGGCGATGCCCACCGCATGTGCTCCAAACCCGGTCTCGCGCCGGCCAGCGGTGCACGGCTGGACGTCGTGCTCGCGCGCCGCCCACGGCAGCTGAGTTATGGCGGTGGCGGCGCGGTCACGCGCCTGGTGTGCGGTTATCTGGCGTGCGATACGCGGCTGGCGGGCATGTTGTTGACGGGGTTGCCGGCCGTGGTGAAGGTCAATGTGCGAGGTTCGAACGCCGGGATCTGGCTGGAATCTTCGGTGCGTTATGCGCTGGCCGAGGCACGCTCGCCAAGGCCCGGTGGTGAAGGCGTACTGGCCAAGCTGGCCGAGGTGTTGTTCATCGAAGTGCTGCGTTTGTACATGCACGAACAAGGCGAAGGCCGGACCGGTTGGCTGGCGGGTGTGGGCGACCGGATCGTCGGCGCCGCCCTCAACGCGCTGCACAAAAAACCCTGTCATGCCTGGACGCTGGATGAACTGGCGCGCACCGCCGGCACCTCAAGATCGGTATTGGCGGAGCGCTTTCAGCAACTGGTGGGGATTTCGCCGATGCAGTACCTGACGCAATGGCGCATGTTGCTGGCGGCCAACCTGTTACGCAGCAGTAACAGCTCATTGATGCGCATCGCCGAGGAGGTCGGTTACCAGACCGATACGGCATTCAGCCGGGCGTTTCGGCGGGAGTTCGGCGCACCGCCCGCAGCGTGGCGGCGCAGTCAGGAGAAACGAACAATGGCCCACGGCGCGGAGCCTGTGAGCCATTGAGTTGACGGGTTACGCAGCGGGTGCTTTCGCTTCTTCCAGCAACTGCTGGATCATCTTCTCCTGGGTTTCGTAGCGACCTTCACCGAAGTGGGTGAAACGCACCTGCCCCTTGGCGTCGATCAGGTAGTGAGCGGGCCAGTACTGGTTATCGAAGTTGCGCCAGATCGCGTAGTTGTTGTCGATGGCCACCGGGTAGGTGATGCCGAGCTTTTTCACCTGATCCTTGACGTTGGCGATGATGCGTTCGAAGCCGTATTCCGGGGTGTGGACGCCGATCACCACCAGGCCATCCTTCTCGTATTTCTTCGCCCAGTCCTTCACGTAAGGCAGGGTGTGCTGGCAGTTGATGCAGTCGTAGGTCCAGAAGTCCACCAGCACCACTTTGCCTTTGAGCGACTCATTGGTCAGTGCTGGCGAGTTGATCCATTCAACGGCGCCGGACAGCGACGGCATCGGACCCTGGGCATTGTCCAGGCTTGTATCGGCCTTGACCTTGCTGACCAGGTAATCGACCACTTTCGGTACGCTTTCCAGCACGCCTTTCTCGATACTGCTGACGCCCTCGGAAGAAGTGCCGGCCAGCAGGGTCTTGTCGGCGCCGGTGGAAATCACCACCGCAGCCGCCAGTACCGCAAACCCGGTACCGCGTCGCAACCAGCCGGTCACCGGAATCGACGCTTTCAAGCGATTGACCAGGCCGCGACCGGCGAAGATCAAGGTGCCCAGGGACAACGCGCTGCCCAGGCCGTACGCCACCAGCAACAGACTGGTCTGCGCGTTGGCGCCTTGCAACATGGCGCCGGTGAGGATCACGCCGAGGATCGGCCCGGCGCACGGCGCCCAGAGCAGACCGGTGGCGACACCGATCATCACCGAACCCAACGGGCCGGACATTTTGCGGGTGTCGGGGTCGAGGCGATTGCCCAACAGCACGAACGGGCGTGCCAGCCAGCCGCCGACCCGCGCAGAAATCAGCGACAGGGCAAACAGCGCCATCACGATCAGGGCCACGTGACGACCGGTGTTGTTGGCTTGCACCACCCATTCACTGCTGACCACGGCCAGGCTGGAGATCAGGGCGAAGGTCAGGACCATGCCGCCGAGGGTGAGCAGGATCGAGGAGCGGGTGCGGTCGACCCCGGCGAACAGGAGCGGCACGACCGGGAGGATGCAGGGACTGAGGACGGTCAAAATGCCGCCCAGGAAAGCGATGAGAAACATGGGGATCACCTATAAATACGAGGGTGGCGGTTAACACGCGGTCCCTGTAGGAGCTGGCTTGCCAGCGATAGCGATCTGTCAGTCACTTATGAGTGGCATGTGATGACGCCATCGCTGGCAAGCCAGCTCCTACAAGGGAACGGTGTGGCCTCAGGCCGTCTGCTCATCCAGCAATTGGCCTTGTGGCGTGCGGCTGCCACCGTTCTCGGCAACCATCTGCCCTTGCGGCGTACGGCTCGAGCCGTCCTGCACCAGCAAGTCGTTGGCGCCCTGCTCGTTCACCGGGGTCAGCTGGAAGCAGGTGCTGCTGCCGCAGGTGCTTTGTTCAACGGCGGCGTTGGCGTGAGCGGCGGCGCCGGCAAGGGCGAAGGCAGAGGCGGTCAAAAAGCGGGTTACGTTGTTCATGGCGTTATTCCTGTATCAAAGGGGATTGGCAATCGGTCAGCGAAGGACTCAGTTGTCTTCGTTGCAGTCAGCAATTTTTCGGTAGTCCAGCACCTGGGTTTTGTTCTGGGAGTCCAGGTAAGTCAGCTGGGCATCGACAATCCCGCAGGCGTTCGTGGTGTCCTGTGTCAACGACACCACTTTCTTGATGTCCAGGTGCGTGCCGTAGCTGTAGGTCCTGGCGCTGACGTCGGCTTCGGCACGGGCCGACAGGGTGCAGATGTTCAGGGCGGCAAACAGGCAAGCGGCGTAGATGGCTTTGGTGTTCATGGTGGTGTCCTCAAGGCTTCAATGGGTAGGTCGTTCAATTGAGCCGAGGCGGTTGGGTTTGCCTCGATGGAACCTATTAGAAGGCCCTGAGGTATCTCGTCTGTGTCGAGAAGCGGCGCGTGTAAATCGGTACGTATCAAAGGGGCCTGCCGATACACAGCGATACAAAACCCCTGGATTTCCGGGTTTTTAAGTCCATGTGTATCCGCCGACACACCAGATACACTGCAATACAAAGGGTGGCGGGCGAGCGGGCAAAGGCTCGATAGACTGTGCGCATTCCCTATTTGAAGAGGCTTGGCCCCATGGAACACGTCGATCACATCCTCATCGTGGACGATGACCGCGAGATTCGAGAGCTGGTAGGCAACTACCTGAAGAAGAACGGCCTGCGCACCACCGTCGTGGCGGACGGCCGGCAGATGCGCGCGTTCCTGGAGACCACCCCGGTGGACTTGATCGTGCTCGACATCATGATGCCGGGCGACGATGGCCTGATGCTGTGCCGCGAGATCCGCGCCGGCAAACACAAGACCACCCCGGTGCTGATGCTCACTGCGCGCAACGATGAAACCGACCGTATCATCGGCCTGGAAATGGGCGCCGACGATTACCTGGTCAAGCCGTTCGCCGCCCGTGAACTGCTGGCGCGGATCAACGCGGTGCTGCGGCGCACGCGGATGCTGCCGCCCAACCTGGTGGTCACCGAAAGCGGTCGCCTGCTGGCCTTCGGTCGCTGGCGCCTGGACACCTCGGCCCGCCATCTGCTCGATGACGACGGCACCATGGTCGCGCTCAGCGGCGCGGAATATCGACTGCTGCGGGTGTTCCTCGATCATCCGCAACGGGTGCTCAACCGCGACCAGTTGCTGAACCTGACCCAGGGCCGCGATGCCGATCTGTTCGACCGTTCCATCGATTTGCTGGTCAGCCGCCTGCGTCAGCGCTTGCTCGACGACGCACGGGAACCGGCCTACATCAAAACCGTGCGCAGCGAAGGCTATGTGTTTTCGCTGCCGGTGGAAGTCCTCGGGGCGCCCGCATGAACCTTTCCCTGCGGTGGCCCCGCACCCTCGCCTCGCGCCTGTCGCTGATTTTCCTGATCGGTCTGATTCTGGCGCAGGTGTTGTCTTTCGGTGCGCAGTACTACGAGCGCTACGAAAGCGCGAAAAACACCATGCTGGGCAATCTGGAAACCGACGTTTCTACCTCCATCGCCATCCTCGACCGCTTGCCGGCCGAAGAACGCATGAGTTGGCTGCAACAACTCGATCGCCGCAACTACCGCTATTTGCTGGATGAAGGTTCGCCCGGTACGGCGATGAGCGATACGCCTATCGCGATGACCTCGATCAAGGACGCCATCGGCAAGGATTACCCGATGACGGTTACGGACATTCCCGGTCCGGTCAAACACTTCCAGGTCCATCTGAAACTGGCCGATGGCAGCCCGGTCACCATCGACGTGCGTCCGTCGATGGTGCCGTTGTCGCCCTGGTTGCCGGTCGTCTTGCTCGGCCAATTGTTGCTGATGATTCTGTGCACCTGGCTGGCCGTGAGAATCGCCATTCGCCCCCTCACCCGCCTCGCACAAGCCGTCGAAACGCTGGACCCCAACACCCACCCGGTGCACCTGGACGAAAAAGGCCCGACCGAAGTCGCCCACGCCGCCATGGCCTTCAACGCCATGCAGGCGCGCATCGCTGCCTATTTGAAAGAACGCATGCAATTGCTGGCGGCGATTTCCCACGACCTGCAAACCCCCATCACTCGGATGAAACTGCGCGCCGAGCTCATGGACGACTGCAACGAAAAAGACAAACTGTGGAACGACCTCGGCGAGATGGAGCACCTGGTGCGCGAAGGCGTGGCCTATGCCCGCAGCGTCCATGGCGCCACCGAAGAGAGCCGTCGCACCGATCTGGATTCGTTCCTCGACAGCCTGGTGTTCGACTATCAGGACGTGGGCAAGGATGTTCAGCTCAGCGGAAAAAGTGACACCGTCATCGACACCCGGCCGCACGCCTTGCGCCGCGTGCTGGTGAACCTCACGGACAACGCACTCAAATTCGCCGGCGCGGCGCAACTGCAGGTGGAATCGAAACCTGGCGGCAGCTTGTCGGTGAAGGTGATGGACCGCGGCCCCGGGATTGCCGAAGAAGAACTCGCCCACGTGATGGAGCCGTTCTACCGCGTGGAGAATTCGCGCAACCGCAGCACCGGCGGCACCGGTCTCGGCCTGGCGATTGCCCAGCAACTGGCGCTGGCCCTCGGCGGGTCGTTGACGCTGAGCAACCGCGAGGGCGGCGGACTCTGCGCAGAGCTAAAGCTCCCGGCCCGCCCTTTGTAGGAGCGAGGCTTGCCCGCGAAGGCCTCGACACGGTTCTACCTGAAAACCGTGTCATCGTTCTTCGCGGGCAAGCCTCGCTCCTACAGAACCTGAACCAAGGCTAAGGAAAGCCTTTATATTGTCGGGCGCAGTCGGTGATTCGCCGCTGTGCTGTACTCGGCAGTACCTCATCACTGATATGGACATTGCACATGGATGAAAACAGAAGACCCATCAAAACGCGTTCTGCGGGATGGGCCAAATACGTCACCGACCAGTTGGTGAAAAGGGACCTCTCCCCCAATCAGATCTCCGTGGCCAGCATCGCCTTCGCACTCGCTGGCATCGTCGCGCTCAATATCGACACGGGCGTCATCGGCTCGATCCTCTGCGCCCTCGGCATTCAGTTGCGCCTGTTGTGCAACCTCTTCGACGGCATGGTCGCGATTGAAGGCGGCAAGAAATCCGACATCGGCAGCCTCTACAACGAATTCCCCGACCGGATTGCCGACAGCCTGCTGATTGTCGGCCTGGGCTACGCCATCGGCTACTCTGACCTTGGCTGGTTTGCCGCGCTGGCTGCGGCATTGACGGCTTACGTCAGGGTGTTTGGCGGCTCGATCGGTCTCAAGCAGAGCTTCATCGGCCCGATGGCCAAGCAACACCGAATGGCAGTCATGACGGTCGGGCTGCTGCTGAACGCCGTCGAAGCGAGCGTTTATGCCACTCACTACGTGCTGTTGATTGCGCTGGTCATCATCGCCATCGGCTCCGCCGCGACCTGCGTCACGCGCACCCTGGCCATCTCGCGCGAACTGAAGGGGAATCCTCATGTGGATCAGTAACGCGCTGATTTCTGTTCTTCGATTCGTGATCGGCGTCACCGCCCGATGGGAAAGCCCGCCGGACCTGACACGCCAGCGTATCTATTTCGCCAATCACTCCAGCCATATGGACACCCTGGCAATCATCGCGGCCCTGCCACCGGAAGCCCGAGCGAACGTGAAACCGGTTGCGGCCGCTGACTACTGGGGAAAGAACAAATTCCTGTCATACATCTCGCAGAAAGGCCTGAATGCGGTGCTGATCGATCGCAACCCCGCGCCCGGCGTCAACGTACTGGAACCGATTTTCGACGTGGTGCGCGCCGGCCATTCGATCATCATCTTTCCGGAAGGCACGCGCGGCAGCGAGGCGTTGCCCGGTCCTTTCAAATCGGGTCTGTTCCGCTTGGCCGAGACATTCCCTGAGGTTGACCTGGTGCCTATCTACCTGGAAAACCTGCATCGCTCCATGCCAAAAGGCAAACACGTCCCCCTGCCCATCATCTGCACAATCCGTATCGGCGATCCGCTGCAACGGATCAGTGGCGAGGAAAAACAGGTGTTTCTGGATCGGGCGCGTGACGCGATTGTGAGGTTGTCGGAATGAATCTTGATGAAAAGTTTTTGTGGTTCTTCGGCGCCATTGCCGCCCTGTTGGCGATCGCTTCGATCATCGGCCGGATACTGGCCAAGCGGGCTACGACAGAGGGTTCGGTATCGACCATCGAAAACCTCAACCAGCGCGTAAATGCCTGGTGGGGGATGGTGATCATTTTCTTCGTGTCCTACCTGCTGGGCGGGAACGCGACGGTCATTCTGTTCGGTTTCATTTCCCTGTTCGCGCTTAGGGAATTCATCACCCTGACACCGACCCGACCTGGCGACCATAACGCGCTGTTTTCGGCGTTTTTCATTCTGATCCCCTTGCAATACGTACTGATCGGCACCCACTGGTATTCGCTGTTCACGCTGCTGATTCCGGTGTACGCCTTCCTGCTGTTGCCGGCGATTGCGGTGCTGAGCCAGGACACCGACGCCTTCCTGGAACGGGCGGCCAAAATTCAGTGGGGGGTGATGATTTGCGTCTACTGCATCAGCCACGCGCCTGCGTTGTTGCTGCTGGACCTGGAAGGCTTCCAGGGCCAGAACGCGTTGCTGCTGTTCTACCTGGTGTTCGTCGTGCAGTTGAGTGACGTGTTGCAGTACGTGTTCGGCAAGCTCTTCGGCAAGCACAAAGTTGCGCCGCTGGTGAGCCCGTCGAAAACCGTGGAAGGCCTGGTCGGCGGCGGTTTGTCGGCCACGCTGATTGGCGGCTGCATGTTCTGGATGACACCGTTCAGTTTCTGGCAGTCGCTGATGATGTCGTTCGTGATTGTGGTGATGGGTTTCCTGGGCGGCCTGGTGATGTCGGCGATCAAGCGCAGCCTCAGCGCCAAGGACTGGGGCACCATGATCAAGGGCCACGGCGGCATGCTCGACCGGATGGACTCGATCTGCTTCGCGGCACCGATCTTCTTTCACCTGACGCGGTACTTCTTCTCCGCCCAATAAAAACGCATCCCCCCTGTAGGAGCCGGCTTGCCGGCGATGGCGGTAGGTCAGTCGACACATTTATCGCCTGAATGGACGCCATCGCCGGCAAG
>NZ_JAGYFX010000144.1:0-12208 GCF_019946615.1 Pseudomonas sp. BF-R-01 | reverse complement strand
GATCTTGAGGACGCCATCGCCGGCAAGCCGGCTCCTACAGGTGAGTGGTGTTATTTCTTCAGGTGTTGCTTCAGTTCTTCAGACGCTTGCAGCATTGCGGAGCGAACCGCCGGCACCTGGCTCACCACATTCAGCAAACCATAATCGTGAATCATGCCGTTGTAACGCACCGCCGTGACCGGCACACCGGCCTCATCCAGTTTGCGCGCATAGGCTTCACCCTCATCGCGCAGCACATCAGCCCCGGCCGTCTGCACCAGCGCAGGTGGCAAGCCCTTGAGTTGTGCGGTGGTCGCCCGCAGCGGTGAAGCGTAGATCTCGTTACGTTGCTTGGCGTCGGTGGTGTAGTTGTCCCAGAACCACTTCATCATGTTTTTAGTGAGGAAGTGTCCCTCGGCAAACTGGTTGTAAGACGCCGTTTCAAAGCTTGCGTCGGTCACCGGCCACAACAGCACCTGGAACTTGATCGCCGGGGTGCCTTTGTCTTTGGCCATCAGCGCAACCACGGCCGCCATGTTGCCGCCGACACTGTTACCGGCCACGGCCAGTCGCTTGCCATCGACGTTGATCTCTTTGCCGTGCTCGGCCACCCATTTAGTGGCCGCGTAAGCCTGGTTGATCGCCACCGGGTAATGCGCTTCCGGCGAAGGGGTGTAGTTGACGAACACCGCCGCTGCCCCCGAACCCGTGACCAGATCCCGAACCAGCCGCTCGTGGGTCGGGAAGTCCCCCAGCACCCAGCCGCCGCCGTGGAAGAACATGAACACCGGCAGCTCGCCTTTGACCCCGGCCGGCCGGACGATGGTCAGGCTGAGCGGTTGGCCGTCGACTTGAATGGTCTTCTGGCTGACGTCCGCTTTTGGCAGCGTCAGTTTCACCCCGGCTTGCGCGCCGACCAAAATGGCCCGGGCATCTTTCGGTGAAAGCTGTTCCATCGGTTTGCCGGTGCCGGCATTCAGGACATCGAGGAACGCCTGGGTGTTGTGTTCAACCCCGTCGCCCGCGAATGCGCTGTGGATGGACAGGGCGAGAAGGGTACCGGTCAAGACTTTGCTGAAAGTGTTCATGTTGGTTTCCTGTTCGGTCTTGGAGTCGACGGTTAGACAGTCACGTGCAGGCGCACTTCGACGTTGCCGCGGGTGGCGTTGGAGTACGGGCAGACCTGGTGGGCCGCGTCGACCAGGGTTTGCGCATCGGCTTGTTCAAGACCCGGAAGGCTGATGTGCAGGTCGATGTCCAGACCGAAGCCGCCAGGAATCTGGCCGATGCCGACGTGGGCAGTGATCGAGGCGTCGGCCGGGATGCTGCGTTTGGTCTGGCTGGCAACGAACTTCAGTGCGCCGATGAAGCAGGCCGAGTAACCGGCGGCGAACAGTTGTTCCGGGTTGGTGGCCGCGCCGCCAGCACCGCCGAGTTCTTTCGGGGTCGCGAGTTTGACGTCGAGGATGTTGTCGCTGGAAACCGCACGACCGTCACGGCCGCCAGTGGAGGTTGCGATTGCGGTGTAGAGAGTTTGCATGATGTAGGCCTCGTTTCAGGTTTGGGTGATTTGCGCTAAATGTTTGCGCGCTAAGTAAGTGCGAGATGAATGTATCGCGCTAATATTTAGCGCGCAAGATAAATTTTTAAAAAAATCTCAGGAAAGGGAAAGAGCCGTGGAGGGAGTATTAGCGAAAGAGTTGATCTAGAGCTGTCGAAGCAGTTTTTTTCGACGCAGATTTTTTTCAGGAGGGGCGAAGGCGAGCCAAGGCAGCAAGAACACCGCAACCCTGTAGGAGCAAGCTTGCTCGCGATAGCGGCCTGTCAGTCAACCTCACCGCTGAATGACACACCGCAATCGCGAGCAAGCTTGCTCCTACAGGGATCTTCGGTGTCCGGGAGGTTAGAGGCTGTCCTGCAGATTGCTGCGCAGCACTTGCAGCTCCGCTTGCAGTTTTTGCAACCGCTCAAGCGTCATGCCGCTGGCGCCGAGGATGCACTGGGGCACGCCGCGCGCCTTGTCCCGCAACGCGCGGCCCTGTTCAGTCAGCTCGACAATCACCACTCGCTCGTCCTCGCGGCTGCGGGTGCGGCTGAGCAAGCCTTCGACTTCCAGGCGCTTGAGCAACGGGGTCAACGAGCCGGGATCGGTCAGCAAGCGCGTGCTGATTTCGCCTACGGTCAAACCGTCCCGTTCCCACAACACCATCATCGCCAGGTACTGCGGATAGGTCAGGCCCAGCGCTTGCAGCAGCGGCTTGTAGACCTTGGTCATCAGCAGTGAAGTGGAATGCAGGGCGAAGCAGGCCTGGTTGTCCAGCAGCAGGTCGTCGCAGTTATCCGTGGTGTCGCGTTCGGTGTTCATCTCAAAGCCTTGATCAGTGATCTTCATGAATCTAGCGGGCGAATCTTTAATGCGCCAGATAATTCTGACCTAGTGCCGGTCCAGATTGGTTCGCAGCGCCAGATCCCACGGCGGGACAGGGCTGAAGCGGACTTTCAGGTACTCCAGCAATAAACGACTCCTCGGGTTGGGTTGCTGCTCCAGACGCAACGCATAGATGCCGGTGGTTTCCGGCGGTGGCAGGCCGTGTTCACAGAACAGCGGCAGCAGTTCGCCGCGCAACAGGTATTCACTGGTCAACCAGGTCGGCAAGTGCGCGATACCGAGCCCGGCCAGCGCACCGCAGACCAGCGCCTCGGCATTGTTGGCGCTCATGCGGATGCGCCCGGGACGATGCAAATGCATTTCTGCGTTTTGCTCGAAACGCCAGGCAAATGGCGGCGCCAGGCCATCCCAGTCGAGGCCGTCGTGATCACTCAACTGCGCCGGATCGGTTGGCACGCCACGGCGTTGAAGGTACGCAGGGCTGGCGCAGGCGATGCGCACCATGCTCGCCAGCGGCGTGGCCACCAGTCGGGTGTCGGCCATTTGCCCGGCACGCAGCACCAGATCGACCTTGCCCAGATTCAAACCCTGCATGTCGACAAAACTGTCGATCAGGTGCAGTTGCACGTCGAGTCCGGGGTAGAGCATCAGAAAATCAGCGATCACCGGCGCCAGATGCCGTCGGCCGAACGCGGCCGGCGCGTCGATCCGGATCAAGCCTTCCGGCGCACTGCTCAGGGACACCGCCTCGGCGCGGGCCAGTTGCAATTCCGCCACGATCCGCCGCGCACGCTCGGCAAACGCCACGCCGGCCGGGGTCGCGCGGACGGCATGGGTGCTGCGAATGAACAACTGGCTGCCGACCGCGCTTTCCAGGCTATCGATGCGCCGCGCCACGGCCGAAGGGGTCAGTGGATGACGGCGAGAGGCAGCGGAAAAGCTGCCGGTTTCCAGCACGTCGAGGAACAGCCCGAGTTGTTCGGTCAATTGATTAGGGTTCATGGTGTATCAATGCTTATGCGAAGTTGGCACAGCCATTGTGCGTTGCTGTGCGTTTCCCCGCCAGCGCCGACTGCGTAGGATGAATGGCCTGAGAAAAAAGGAAATCGGCCGTGATCGAGTTTTTGATGTACCTGGTATTTGGCGCAGCCCTGGGAACCCTCGGCGGCTTGTTTGGCATTGGCGGCGGTCTGATCGCGATTCCATTGCTTGGCGTGTTGTTCGGTCTTGATCAGCAAATTGCCCAGGGCACCGCGCTGGTGATGGTCGTCCCTAACGTGATGCTGGCGCTATGGCGTTATCACCAGCGCAACAAAATCGAAATGCGTCACGCGCTGCCGCTGGCCTCGATGGGGTTTTGCTTTGCCTGGATCGGCTCCATCTGGGCGGTGGGCATTGATGCGCAAACCATGCGCATCGGGTTTGTCGCCTTCCTGATCGCGCTGTCGGCCTACAACCTGTTGCGAATGTTCTACGCCAATGCGCCGGCTTCTTCGCAGATGAATTACGCCTGGCCATGGCTGGGTGTGCTCGGCGCGGCGTCCGGGACCATGGGCGGATTGTTTGGCGTGGGCGGGGCGGTGGTGGCAACACCGGTGCTGACCAGCCTGTTCGGCACCAGCCAGGTGGTGGCCCAAGGGTTGTCGCTGGCACTGGCATTACCCAGCACGGGCGTCACGCTGGTCACCTATGCCGTGCATCATCAAGTGGACTGGATGATCGGCGTGCCGTTGGCCGTGGGTGGACTGCTGAGCATCAGCTGGGGCGTGAAGATCGCCCACGCCATGCCGGAGCGCCTCTTGCGCGGGTTGTTCTGTGGCTTCCTGGTGCTGTGTGCGGTGATGCTCGCGTTTAAAGTTTGAAGCCGTCGATGATGTGTTCGGCCAGGCATTCGGTAATCGGTGACGGATTGTGCAGGTTGCGCACCAGCATGATGCTGGCTTCAGGCAGCAAGGGCAGGTCTTCGGCGTCACCGAGAATGCGCATGTCCGGGGTGATCAGGCTTTCCAGTTGTGCGGTGACGGCCAGGCCGGCGCTGACTACCGCCATGATCGCCGACAGGCTCGAACTGTTGTAGGCAACGCGGTAGTCGCGACCCATCGCGTCCAGCGCATTGCAGGCCCACAGCCGGCAGAAACAATCACTGTTGAACATCGCCAGCGGCAACGGTGTCTGCTCGTGGGCGCTGTAGCATTGTGCCTCGGCCCAGACGAAACGTTCCTTGCGCAGCAACTGGCCGATCTCGTTGCCCGGCTCGCGGGTAACGATGGATAAATCCAGATCCTGGCGTAGCAGCAATTGTTTTGATGATTCGCAGTGCACCTCGATCTGGATCAGCGGATATGACTGGGCGAATCGCCGCAGAATCCCCGGCAGAAAACGCATCACGTAATCGTCCGGCGTGCCGATCCGCACCGTGCCGACCATGTGCGGTTCGCGCAGGGTGTTGAACACCTCGCTGTGCAACTTGAGGATGCGCCGGGCGTAACCCAGCAGCACCTGGCCTTCAGCGGTCAGCCGCACCTGGCGGCCGTCGCGCTGGAACAGTTGGCGCTGCAACACGTCCTCTTCCAGCCGCTTCATTTGCATGCTGACGGCGGATTGCGTGCGGTTGACCAGCTCCCCTGCGCGGGTGAAACCGCCCTGATCGGCGATGGCCACAAAGGTGCGCAGCACTTCGGTGTCGATACTTGGGAAGGCGGACATACATCAATCTCCGAGATGTATTGCATAAGAAACATTCGTTGGATTGATCTTAGCTCTGGCGTGACACTTGAGCCATCCCAAACGGAGGGCAACAAGATGAAAGGTCAAAAAGGTTATGTCGAGGTAGAGAAACATTCCATCCACGTCGTCTCGGATTTACTGCACAAGATCAGTCGCTGGTACGAATTGCACCGTGAACGCGAGTTGTTGGCGGGCATGAGCGACGAAGCGTTGAAGGACATCGGGCTCAGTCGTGCGGATGTCGAGCACGAAACCGTGCGCCCATTCTGGGATGACCCGATGCACAAATGAGTAAGCCACAACTACACAAACCGTCTCCCGGTGAGGTAGGTTGCGAGCAGACAAGGAGATGCTCATGCCCGCAACGCTGTCCTTTTCCATCAAACAGGCTCGACGCCTGGCGCTGGCCGCCCAAGGGTTCAACGGGCGCCAGCCGCCAGCGGCGATCAAAGCGGTACAGCTCAATCGCCTGATCGAGCGGCTGGGCATCTTGCAGATCGATTCGGTCAATGCGTTGGTGCGTTCGCACTACCTTCCTTTGTTTTCCCGCCTCGGCAATTACTCATCCGACTTGCTCGACCAGGCTGCCTGGAGTTCGGGCCGGCGACGCACGCTGTTCGAATACTGGGGTCATGAGGCCTCGTTGCTGCCGCTGTCGATGTACCCGTTGATGCGCTGGCGCATGCAGCGCGCGGGTCGTGGCGAAGATATCTATCAGCAACTGGCACGTTTCGGGCGTGAGCAACAGGACACTGTCCGGCGGGTGCTGGCCTCGGTTGAAGAGCTCGGCGCGCTGGGTGCCGGCAGCCTTTCGACCCGTCAGGAGCGGGCAGGGCCGTGGTGGGACTGGAGCGCGGAAAAGCATGCGCTGGAATGGTTGTTCGCCGCCGGGGAAGTGACCGTGGCCGGGCGGCGTGGATTCGAGCGGCTCTATGATTTGCCGGAGCGGGTGATTCCTTCGGCGATTCTGCAGCAGCCGTTGCTCGCGGAGGACGAGGCCCAGCGCGGGCTGCTGTTGCACGCCGCGAATGCCTTGGGTGTGGCGACGGAAAAGGACCTGCGCGATTACTTCCGGCTCAGCCCGGGTGATGCGCGTCCGCGCCTTGCGGAGCTGGTGGAAGCCGGGGAGTTGCTGACCTGTGAAGTTCAGGGTTGGCGGCAACCGGGCTTTTGTTTGCCAGAGCCGAAAGTGCCGCGCAAGGTTGAGGCCAGTGCCTTGCTGTCACCCTTCGATTCGCTGATCTGGGAGCGCAGTCGTACCGAGCGTTTGTTCGATTTTCGCTATCGGCTGGAGATTTATACGCCGCCGGACAAGCGGGTCTACGGCTATTACGTGTTGCCGTTTTTATACAACGAGCGGATTGCTGCGCGGGTGGATTTGCGTGCGGAGCGGGCGTTGGGGCGGTTGGCGGTGCATGCCGTGCATGAGGAAGAGCCGGGGCTGGATGAGGAAGGGATGCTGGCTTTGGCGGTGAATTTGCGGCGGATGGCGGATTGGCTGGGGTTGGAGCGGGTGCAGTTGAATTGCCCGCGGGCGAGTGCGGGGCGGTTGCGGGTGGCATTGGCTCAGATTGAGGGTGACTGAGCTGACGCCTTCGCGAGCAAGCTTCGCTCCTACAGGGGGTCGCGATCCCTTGTAGGAGCGAGGCTTGCCCGCGAAGGCAGCGACACGGTTTACCGACGGACTTGTTTCAGGGTTTCGGCAATAAGGAACGCCAACTCCAGCGACTGATCCGCATTCATCCGCGGGTCGCAATGGGTGTGATACCGATCCGACAGCCCGTCCTCGGTGATCGGTCGCGCACCACCAATGCACTCGGTGACATTCTGCCCGGTCATCTCGATGTGAATGCCGCCGGCATAGGTGCCTTCCGCTTCGTGCACCTGGAAGAACTGCTTCACCTCGCCAAGAATCTGCGCAAAGTCGCGGGTCTTGTAGCCGCTGCTGGCCTTGATGGTGTTGCCGTGCATCGGATCGGAACTCCAAAGCACTTGCTTGCCTTCACGCTGCACCGCGCGGATCAGTTGCGGCAAATGATCGCCAACCTTGTTCGCGCCCATCCGTGCGATCAGGTTCAAGCGACCTGGATCGTTGTCCGGGTTGAGCACGTCGATCAGGCGAATCAAGTCTTCCGGGTTCATGCTCGGACCAACCTTGACCCCGATCGGGTTGTTCACCCCACGCAGGAATTCGACATGAGCGCCGTCGAGCTGACGGGTGCGGTCGCCGATCCACAACATGTGCGCCGAGCAATCGTAGTAGTCGTTGGTCAGGCTGTCGCGACGCACGAAGGCTTCTTCGTAGTTCAGCAGCAGCGCTTCGTGGGCGGTGAAGAAACTGGTTTCGCGCAGTTGTGGCGAGCTGTCCATGCCGCAGGCGCGCATGAACGCCAGGGTTTCATCGATGCGATCGGCGAGGTGGCTGTATTTTTCCGCCAGCGCCGAGTTGGCGATGAAGTCCAGGTTCCACTTGTGCACCTGATGCAGGTCGGCAAAGCCGCCCTGGGCGAAGGCGCGCAGCAGGTTCAGGGTCGCGGTGGACTGGTGATAGGACTGGAGCAGACGCTCCGGGTCCGGCACACGGCTTTTTTCGTCGAAGCCGATGCCGTTGACGATGTCGCCACGGTAGGCGGGCAGGGTCACGCCGTCGATGGTTTCGTCGTTGGCCGAACGCGGTTTGGCGAACTGACCGGCCATGCGCCCGACCTTGACCACCGGGCAGCCCGCGGCGAAGGTCATGACGATGGCCATTTGCAGCAGCACTTTAAAGGTGTCGCGGATTTTCGCGGCAGAGAACTCGGCGAAGCTTTCGGCGCAATCGCCGCCCTGCAACAGAAATGCGCGGCCCTGGGTCACTTCGGCAAACTGACGTCGCAACTCCCGGGCTTCACCGGCAAACACCAGCGGCGGATAACTCGCCAGGGTTTGCTCGACGTGCAGCAAATGCGCCGCGTCGGGGTAGTGGGGTTGTTGCTGGATCGGCAGGGCGCGCCAGCTGTCAGGGCTCCAGGGTTGGCTCATCACGGTCTCGGTTGTTTTACGCTCGGACGTTCATGTTATCAGCAAATTAGTGCGTGACCTGTTCCCGTCGCTTCGCGGACAATCGCGCCTTTGCCGCCTGATGTTGCGGTGCATTGCGTTGCCGGGCCCGGTGACGATCTGGAGACGAAATGACTGAGGAGCGCGTCGAGCATCTGCTCGCCGAGGTACAGGACGAGTTCGGCGTGATTCGCGTGCTGGAAGTGGCCGATTACCGTTTTCTCGAGTTCGGTGATGCCATCGAACAGAGCTGCGTGTTCACTGCCGACCCGAGCTGGCTCGAATACGATTACACCCGTGCCATGCTGATCGGCGCGTTGTGCCACGAGCAACCGGAAAGCGCGCTGTTCCTCGGCCTCGGTGGCGGCACGCTGACCCAGGCTTGCCTGAAGTTCTTGCCGCTGGAAGATGTCGAAGCCATCGAGCTGCGGCCCGACGTGCCGCGCCTGGCCATCGAATACCTGGGGCTGGATGACGACCCGCGGCTGTACATCCGTGTCGGCGATGCGCTGGAACTGCTCGATACCGCCGAGCCGGCCGACCTGATTTTTGTCGACCTTTATACCGATGTCGGGCCGGGCGTCGGGCATCTGGCCTGGAGTTTTCTGGAAAACTGTCAGAAACGCCTGAATCCGGGCGGTTGGCTGGTGATCAACCAGTGGGCCACCGACGATGGCAAACCGTTGGGCGCGGCGCTGTTGCGTGGGCTCTATCACCGGCATTACTGGGAGTTGCCGGTGAAGGAGGGCAATGTGATTCTGCTCGTGCCGTCGGAGCTGGATCAGGAACTGGACATGGATGGGTTGGTTGCGCGGGCCGAAGGGCTGGCGCCACGGTTGGGGTATTCGTTGCAGTCGTTGATCAAGGCGATTCGCCCGGCTACCTGATGTGTTGTTCTTTAGGGCCTCTTCGCGGGCAAGCCTCGCTCCTACAGGGAAAAGCGCACCCTTGTAGGAGCGAGGCTTGCCCGCGAAGACAATATCCGCCTCGCCACAAACCTCAAACCCCTTTGAAAATGCCCGGCCGCTTCTCAACCATCGACCGCACACCTTCCTTCGCATCCTCACTCGCCAACAACTTCTTCACCAGCGGCGGTAACCCCAGCGCCGCGG
Organism: Pseudomonas sp. BF-R-01; assembly: GCF_019946615.1. NCBI lineage: Bacteria > Pseudomonadati > Pseudomonadota > Gammaproteobacteria > Pseudomonadales > Pseudomonadaceae > Pseudomonas > Pseudomonas sp. BF-R-01. The sequence goes on along the minus strand of NZ_JAGYFX010000144.1, from coordinate 2,962 downwards.
ATGTTTCGCCCTCATAACGCGCCTGCCGCGCCGACATCAACGTCGCCTGTACCCCCAGCGGCGCCTGCCGGGCAATCCGCTCCGCCAGCTCAATCGCCCGGGGCAGCAAATCCTCGCTGGCCATGACTTCCTGCACCAACCCCAGATGCAACGCGTCATGCGCATCGAATTCATCCCCGGTCAGCAACCAGCGCATCGCATTGCCCCAGCCGGCGACTTGATGCAGGCGCAATGTGGCCCCGCCGAACGGGAAAATCCCGCGCTGCACTTCTTTCTGGGCAAACCGGGTGTTACTGGCGCAGAGGTTGATGTCGGCGGCGAGCATCAGCTCAATGCCGATGGTCAGGCAATAACCTTGCGCGGCGACGATCACCGGTTTGCTGACTCGCGGACCCGCGAACACGCCCCACGGATCGCAACCGCCGGGCGGTGCCTGCCAGCCCTCGGCCAGGGCCGAACTGGCGCTGACCAGATCAAGCCCGGCGGTGAAATGCTCGCCATGGCCGAACACCACCGCCACCCGCGCTTCGCTGTCAGCCTCGAACTCACCGTAGGCCAGGCTGAGTGCGTTGAGCAGGTCGAGGTCGAAGGCATTGCGCTTGGCTACCCGATCCAGGCCGATCAACAGGACATGGCCGCGCCTTTCGCAGGTCACACGGCTGGTAACAGGTTGATTCATCGAACAATTCCTCGGGCGGGAAGGGGTTTGAAGGGGTAGGCGAGGCCGCAGGTCCGAGTCACAACGGTGAACCGTTTTAGCGCCATCCCCAGCAGGGCCGGGCCTTTGAAAAATAGACCGTCGCACGATTATCCGCAAAGCCTGTGACACAACGGTGTATCCGTCAGTTTTCCGACAAATAATGCTCCCTTTTTGGGCGAATTCCGGTATAGTGCGCGCCGGCCTTTAACCGGGCCGCGTTTAGGTAGCGCAATTCCCCGAAGTCAGCTTCGGCTGCTCGTCCGCACAGCGGACTCTCCCTTGACGAATCTTTTTCATTCATTCGTTTTCGCAAATCCCCGCCGACAAAGCAGCCAGGGCGACTCTTGAGTCTTACACGGCATGCGCAGCTTTGGAGCATGGGTCTTTGCGGATGCACTTAGAGGCAGACCCATGACCCAGGAAACCGGCGGCTTCGCCGCTTTTAATCTTAATCCGAATATCCTTGCAGCCGTCATTGCGACTGGCTACGAAGAGCCTTCGGCTATTCAGCAGCAATCGATCCCGATCATCATGGCCGGCCAGGACATGATTGGTCAGGCGCAAACCGGTACGGGTAAAACCGCTGCGTTCGCCCTGCCTATCCTGCACTGCATCGATCCTGCCAAGCGCGAGCCGCAAGCCCTGATCCTGGCGCCAACCCGTGAGTTGGCGCTGCAAGTAGCAACCGCTTTCGAAACCTACGCCAAGCAAATGCCAGGCGTTACCGTTGTGGCCGTTTACGGCGGCGCCCCTATGGGTCCACAACTGAAAGCAATCCGTAATGGCGCACAGATCGTTGTCGCCACTCCGGGCCGTCTGTGCGACCACCTGCGTCGCGACGAAAAAGTCCTGTCGACCGTGAACCACCTGGTTCTCGACGAAGCCGACGAAATGCTCAAACTGGGTTTCATGGACGACCTCGAAGTCATCTTCAAGGCGCTGCCTCCAACCCGTCAGACCGTATTGTTCTCGGCTACCCTGCCGCAGTCGATCCGTGCGATCGCCGAGCGTCACCTGCGTGATCCGCAGCACGTGAAGATCCAGACCAAGACTCAGACCGTTACCGCGATCGAACAGGCTCACCTGTTGGTTCACGCTGACCAGAAGACCTCGGCTGTATTGAGCCTGCTGGAAGTCGAAGACTTCGACGCCCTGATCATGTTCGTGCGCACCAAGCAAGCGACCCTGGACCTGGCCAGCGCCCTAGAAGCCAAAGGCTACAAAGCCGCTGCGCTGAACGGTGACATTGCCCAGAACCAGCGTGAGCGCGTGATCGACTCCCTCAAGGATGGCCGTCTGGACATCGTTGTGGCGACCGACGTTGCCGCTCGTGGCCTGGACGTTCCGCGCATCACTCACGTGTTCAACGTTGACATGCCGTACGATCCGGAATCCTACGTTCACCGTATCGGCCGTACTGGCCGTGCCGGTCGCGAAGGTCGTGCACTGCTGCTGGTGACTCCGCGTGAGCGCCGCATGCTGCAAGTGATCGAGCGTGTAACCGGTCAGAAAGTTGCCGAAGTTCGTCTGCCGGACGCTCAGGCTGTTCTCGATGCCCGCATCAAGAAACTGACCAACAGCCTGTCGCCGCTGGTTGGCGATGCCGAATCGACTCACGGTGATCTGCTGGATCGCCTGACTGCCGATATCGGTTGCACGCCGCGTGCACTGGCTGCTGCCCTGCTGCGCAAGGCGACCAACGCTCAGGCGCTGACCCTGGCTGCAATCGAGAAAGAACGTCCACTGGTGCCGAACAACGCACCGCGTGGCGATCGTCCAGAGCGCACCGGTGATCGTCCGGACCGTGGTGATCGCGAGCGTCGTGCTCCGGTTCCATTGGCCGAAGGTCGTGCCCGTTGCCGTACCGCGCTGGGCGCGCGTGACGGTATCGCGGCGAAAAACCTGCTGGGCGCCATCCTCAACGAAGGTGGTCTGGCGCGTGAAGCGATCGGTCGCATCCAGGTGCGTGACAGCTTCAGCCTCGTCGAGCTGCCGGAAGATGGTCTGGAGCGTCTGCTGACCAAGCTGAAGGACACTCGCGTTGCCGGTAAGCAGTTGAAGCTGCGTCGCTATCGCGAAGATTGATCCGCCCCCGGGCTGATTGATCGAACATAAAAAATCCCCGACTGGTTCGGGGATTTTTTTATGCCTGCGAATTGTTAGTCGCTGCCAATCACGCGATTTGCCGCGACCCCTGTAGGAGCCGGCTTGCCGGCGATGGACGCAAAGGCACCGCGTTCATTCAGGCAGCAAGCGTAATCG
>NZ_JAGYFX010000143.1:0-12336 GCF_019946615.1 Pseudomonas sp. BF-R-01 | reverse complement strand
GTCGCCCCCTCGAGAGGCCGAGCGCAGGTTCTGCGCAGTGGGCAACCCGGCATGGATGCCGGGTTAGCCGCGCACGGCCAGGGATGGCCGATCGCGGCGGGCCCACGGAGCAGGACCGGAGCGAGGGCATGCCGAGCATTAGCGAGGCACCGAACGAAAGGGGCAAAAGCGCTTGGTTACTTGGCGCTTCTCCAAGTGACTCGCCGTAAGGGCGAAACCCATATCCGCCATCACCAAACCAATGGATATGTACACCAACCAAACCCCGTGCAACCCAGAATCCCCCACAACCCCAGCATTAATTCGAAACAATCTCGTCGCTCTTAACCGGCTAAAGTAGTCAAAATGCCTCTTTTTTTGACCGCCATCCGAGTCGAGATCCCTCCATGCGAACCCATCTGCGTCTGGTCGCCCTGAGCGCCCTGTTCATTTCGTCCCTGGCCCAGGCCGCCGACCTCATCCCCATCGAGGTCCACCGCGATGCCAACTGCGGCTGCTGCAAAAAGTGGATCAGCCACCTGGAGGCCAATGGCTTCAAGGTCGAGGATCACGTCGAAGCCAACATGAGCGAATTCAAGCAACAGCACGGCGTGCCGCCACGTCTGGCGTCCTGCCACACCGGTTTGATCAATGGCAAATTCGTCGAAGGCCATGTCCCGGCCGATCAGGTGCTGGCCTTGACCAAGCGTGACGATCTATTGGGCGTGGCCGCACCCGGCATGCCGATGGGTTCGCCCGGCATGGAAATGGACGGCATGAGCGACGCCTATCAGGTGATCGGCCTGAAAAAGGACGGCGCTGACGTGGTGGTGGCGGACTACCCCGCCGCCCATTGATGTCTGCGGCGTACATCGGGCTGTTTTTCGCCGCATTCGGTGCGGCGACCCTGCTGCCATTGCAGTCCGAAGCGGTCCTGGTGGGGCTGCTGCTCAGCGAGCAGTACTGGCTCTGGTCGCTGCTGGCAGTTGCGACGCTGGGCAATGTGCTCGGCTCGCTGCTGAACTGGTGGTTGGGTCGCGGTATCGAGCGGTTCCGCGACCGGCGCTGGTTTCCGGTCAGCCCACGCCATCTGGACAAGGCCCGCATTCATTATCAGCGCTACGGTCATTGGTCGTTGCTGTTGAGTTGGGTGCCTGTCATCGGTGATCCCCTGACGCTGGTCGCCGGCGTCATGCGCGAACCGCTGGGGCGCTTCCTGCTGATCGTGACGCTCGCCAAAGGCGCCCGTTACGGCGTGCTGGCCCTGGCGACTTTGGGCTGGATCGGTTGAACCATCACCCGCCGCGATGGCCTGTGCTTAATGCCGCCCTAATCATGCCGATCCAGCATCGCCGATTTCCTCTGGAGTCCACCCATGCCCCTCGCACGCTCCCGCTGGCTTCCGAGCCTGCTGCTGACCGCCGCACTGCCGGCCATCGCGGCCGAAGGTCCGGAATATGGCCCCGAACTGCAAGGCTTCGAATACCCCTATACGCTCAAGCATTTCGCCTTTGAATCCCAGGGCCAGTCCCTGCAAATGGGCTACATGGACGTCGCCGCGCACGGCAAGGCGAACGGGCGCAGCATCGTGCTGATGCATGGCAAGAATTTCTGCGGCGCAACCTGGGACACGTCGATCAAGGCCTTGAGCGACGCCGGTTACCGGGTCATCGCGCCGGACCAGATCGGTTTCTGCACCTCCAGCAAGCCGGACAATTATCAGTACAGCTTCCAGCAACTGGCGGCCAACACCCAACAACTGCTCAAAGCCCTCGGCATCCAGAAAGCCAGCCTGCTCGGGCATTCCACGGGCGGCATGCTCGCCACCCGCTATGCGCTGCAATATCCCGAGCAGGTCGAACAACTGGCGATGGTCAACCCAATCGGTCTGGAGGACTGGAAAGCCCTCGGCGTGCCCTATCGCACGGTGGATCAATGGTACGAGCGTGAGCTCAAGGTAACGGCGCAAGGCATTCACGACTATCAGCGCAACACTTATTACGACGGCCGCTGGAAACCCGAATTCGACCGCTGGGTAGACATGTACGCGGGCATGGCCAAAGGCCCGGGCAAAACCCGGGTGGCGTGGAACTCGGCACTGATTTACGACATGATCTTCACCCAGCCGGTGTACTACGAATTCAAGGACCTGAAGGTGCCGACGCTGTTGCTGATCGGCACTGCCGATTCCACGGCCATCAACAAGGACATCGCCTCACCCGAGGTCAAAGCGAAAATCGGTCACTACGACGTACTCGGCAAACAGGTGGCGAAACTGATTCCTCACTCGACGCTGGTCGAATTCCCCGGCATGGGCCACGCGCCGCAAATGGAAGAACCGGCAAAATTCCACCAGGCCCTGCTCGCCTGGCTGAACAATTCCAACCCCGTTCATTGATGAGGTAAGGCGGATGGCTGTGCAGATTGCGGTACTCGATGACTGGCAGGATGTGGCGCGGCAGGTGGTTGACTGGTCGGCGCTGGACGCCATCGGCCAGGTGAGTTTCATCCATGACTACCCGGCGGATAACGAAACGCTGGCAGCACGCCTGGCCGGGTTTGAAGTGATCTGCGTAATGCGCGAGCGCACCCGCTTCGATGAAGACCTGCTGCGTCGGCTACCGACCCTCAAACTGCTGGTCACCGGCGGCATGCGCAACGCTGCCCTCGACCTGAAAGCCGCTGCCGCGCTTGGCATTCAGGTCAGCGGCACCGACAGTTATAAACACGCCGCGCCGGAACTGACCTGGGCGCTGATCATGGCCGCCACCCGCAACCTGGTCGTGGAAGCCAACGCCTTGCGCGCAGGGAAATGGCAACAGGGGCTGGGTGGCGACCTGCACGGCAAGACCCTGGCGATTCTCGGTTTGGGCAGCATTGGCCAGCGAGTCGCCCAGTTTGGCCAGGTGTTCGGCATGCGGGTAATCGCCTGGAGCGAAAACCTCACAGCCGAACGCACCGCCGAAGTGGGCGTGACCTACGTCAGCAAACAGGCGTTGTTCGAACAGGCCGACGTGTTGTCGGTGCATCTGGTGCTCAGCGACCGCAGCCGCGGCTTGGTCGACGCGCAAGCGCTGGACTGGATGAAACCCACCGCACTGCTGGTCAACACAGCTCGCGGGCCGATTGTCGATGAGGCAGCGCTGATCAAGGCACTGCAAAAACGACGGCTGGCCGGTGCGGCACTGGACGTGTTCGAGCAGGAACCCTTGCCGGCTCATCACCCGTTCAGGACGCTGGAGAATGTGCTGGCGACGCCGCATGTCGGGTACGTCAGCCAGCAGAACTACCATCAGTTCTTTTCGCAAATGATCGAGGACATTCAGGCCTGGTCCGCTGGAGAGCCGATCCGGTTGCTCAGCTGAGACCCGGTCATCGTTCATCGCCGGCCAGCCGGCGATGAACGCACTACAAATCTAACTGGCCTTCATCGCGACAAACGCCGCCGTCACATAAGGCACCGTCACCACGTCCTTGCCCCCGCAATTCGGGCTCAGCGGCGATCAGCCCGCGAATTTGCCCATCCACCTTCGCCCGTTCCTGCGCGGATAAAGCCGCGACAAAACGGGTGGACACCCAGATCGACCACGAACCTGTGCGCGCGTGCCTCGAAAAGACCGCCAGAAAGAAATGAATAATTGTTCACCCTGCGGTGTTCATGACAGCGAAGACTCATCATTTCGGCCTGCGGGATAACACCTTGCGTGCATGTTGCCGGGGCGTGGTTGAACTGAAACGAATAAACCAGTGGAGATCATCCATGAATACCCGTCTTACTGTTTTTACCGTTCAGCTACTGCTCGCCTTTGCGTTGTCCGCTACCCTTGCATTGGCCAATGGTGAAGATGACGCACCGGCCAGGCCCAACTGCCCGAAAGGCCAGGTCTTCGACTCCAGGTCGCAAAAATGCGTGAGGCAGACCAGCGGCGAGGTATCCGATGCCGACCGCACCGATTACGCCTATCGGCTGGCAAAGGACGGTCGCTACGAGGAAGCCCTGGCACTGCTCGACACGCTGAAAGAACCCGACACCGCCAAGGCGCTCAACTATCGCGGCTACGCTACGCGTAAACTGGGGCGCACCGACGAGGGCATCGGTTACTACCTGCAATCGGTCAAACTCGACCCGCAATACGCGCAAGTCCGCGAGTACCTCGGCGAGGCTTATGTGATCAAGGGTCGGCTGGATCTCGCCGAGGAGCAGTTGCAGCAGATAAAATCGATCTGCGGCAGCACCTGCGAAGAATACCGGGACCTGGCTGAAGCCATTAACGATTCATCGAAAACCTGACAGGACGGAGGTCGCCATCGCCAGCGATCAGGCAATACGGGCAGAGCTGGGCCAGCACCTGGCGCGCTTATGGCGCTACGGCCTGCTGCTGTCCCGGCAGCGGCATGTTGCCGAAGACCTGGTGCAGGCCACCTGCGTGCGGGCGCTGGAGTGTGCCGGGCAATTTGTCCCCGGCAGCCGCCTGGACCGCTGGCTGCTGAGCATTCTGCATTCGATCTGGCTCAACGAAGTGCGTTCGCGCCGAGTGCGTCAGGGCCAGGGGCTGGTGGATGCCGACAACGCCTTGTCGTTCGACGGTGAATACGCCGCGCAAACTCACGTGCTCGCCACGCAGGTGATTCGGCGCGTCGATGCGCTACCTGAAGCGCAACGCGAAACGGTATTTCTGGCCTACGTGGAGGGCCTGTCCTATCGCGAAGTCGCCGAAGTCCTGGACGTGCCCATCGGCACGGTCATGAGCCGCCTGGCCGCGGCGCGGGCGAAACTGGCCGAGTACCCGCCCTTGCACGCGGTGTCGAACCCTTCCACAGGAGAACGTCGATGAACGATCACACGATGCCTACGGACGAGCAACTGGTGGCCTACCTCGACGACCAACTCGATAGCGATCAGCGCAGCCGCATCGACGCAGTCATCGCCGAAGACTCGATGCTCAACCTGCGCCTTCAATGGCTGGCCCGCAGCAGCCTGCCGTTCAAGGCCGCCTACGACGAACTGGCGCAACAGGCGCCCGTGGACCGCCTGCAAGCGATGCTCGACACCTTGCCCTCGCCTGCCCGGCCGGCGATAAATCGGCGCCGGTTCCTCGCGGCGGCAGCCGGCCTGGTGTTGAGCGGCGTGCTCGCGGACCGGTTGTTCCTTGGCTGGCAGGCAAGCCAGCACAAATCCAGCTGGCGAGGGCTGGTGGCGGACTACATGTCGATGTACGTGCCGCAAACCCTGGAACACTTGCCCAGCGACGAAGCCACTCAACGCGCGCAATTGCACACCATCGACGCACGCCTGGGGCTGCGCCTTTTGCCGGCTCAACTGAGCCTGCCACGCGTTGAGCTCAAGCGTGCGCAAATCCTCGAATACGACGGCATGCCCATCGCCCAGATTACGTATCTGGACCCGGCGCACGGCCCCATGGCGTTGTGCGTCACCCGCTCAAACAGCGGCAGTCGCCACTTCGCCCACGAGCGTCGGCACGGAATGAACGTGGTGTATTGGGCGGACATGGAACATGCGTGGATGCTGATCGGGCACAACCCGGCGTCGGAGCTGGAGGAAATGGCGAAGTTGATTAAAAGCCGGCTCAGCGCGTGACCTGTAGGAGCCGGCTTGCTGGCGATGGGGCCATCAGACATTGCGTTGAATTCAAGGACGCCATCGCCGGCAAGCCGGCTCCTACACAGGTTTTGCGGCGGTCATCAGGCCGGGACCGGTAACCACAAACGGAACCGTGCGCCGCCCAGCGGAGACGGTTCGACGGTGAGCGTGCCGCCCTGTGCCTCCAGCGCCCGCCGACTGATCGCCAATCCCAGGCCAAAGCCGCCCGTCGCCCGATCGCGACTGCGATCCAGTCGATAAAACGGCTCGAAAATCCGCTCGCGTTCGTCATCGGGAATGCCGATCCCATCGTCATCGACCCAGATTTCACACCCCTTGGCACAGACCTGAACCCCGATCTGAATACGCTTCTCGCAGTAGCGCATCGCGTTGCGCAGCAGGTTCTGAATCGCCCGGGCAGTCAGCCGTGGATCGAGTGTGAAGCGTTCGAGCTGGCCGTGAAGCAGCACGTCGATCACGATTTCAGGGGACTCCAGCTCCTCATCGACACTGCCCAGAATGCTGTCGATGAACTCATCCAGCGACACTTCAACCTGCTCCGGTAGCCGGGCCGGGTTTTGCAAGCGGCTGTAAGACAGCAGCTCCAGCACCAACTCATCCAGTTCACGAATGTGCGCGACCAGCCCTTGCAGGCGCTCCCGACTGGCCGCCGGCAAATCGTCGGACAGTGCCAGCGCGAGGCCAAAATCCAGGCGGGTCAGCGGTGTGCGCAGCTCGTGAGAAACCGCGTTGAGCAAATCCCGCTGCTGGTTCAGCAGGTTTTCGATATCGCCGGCCATGGTGTCGAAAACGTTGGCCAGGCTACCAATGTTGGAATGGGTGGGGATCTGGGTGCGCTCGCTCAAATGCCCCTTGCCGAAGCGTTCAGCCGTGCCTTTGAGCCGCTCCAGGTCGCGCCAGTGCGGACGCAGCCACAGCAACAGGCAGGCGAGCATGGTCGCGCCGATCAACACGTTGATGCTCCAGTACAGCAAATTCACGTCCAGCGGGTCCGGCGGCACAACCATTTGCACGACGGTTTGCGAGTTCAACGGTGCCACCGCCAACGTGCGCCAGCCCCAGTCGCCGATGCGCACGACATTCTCGCCACGCTGCAAACGTTTCTGTTCCGCCAGGGTCAGACCGTCATCGTCATTGCGGCTGAGGACGATGTGCAGCGGGTTGAATTCCTTGTCCATCTCGGCCGCCAACGCTGGCCACTGCGTTTCGGGCACGGCGTGAAACTGCTTGACGATCAGCGACTGCAACCCGCGCGAGTAGTCGAGGTTGTAGGTGACAAAGCGCTCCTGGAAGACCTTGATCACCACGTCCGGCACCAGATAGATCGCCGCGCTGTACGAAATGATCGTCACCAGGTACAGGCGAAAGAGGATTCTGAACATCGCCTCAGCATTCCCACTCGGAACGGCTGAACAGGTAACCCTTGCCCCAAACAGTCTTGATCTTGCGCGCCTCGCCGGCATGGTCGTCGAATTTGCGCCGCAGCTTGGAAATCGCCACGTCCACCGAGCGGTCGGTGCCGTTGAATTCGATGCCGCGCAAGCGTTGCAGAATCTGGTCGCGGCTCAACACTTCGCCGGCATGCCGGGCCAGCACCACCAGCAAGTTGTATTCGCCGCTGGACAGTTCGACCAGTTGTTCGCGCCAGGTCACGGTGCGCTCGGACAGGTCGATGCACAAATTGCCCATGAGGATGCGGTCGTTGGCAGTCTGGGGTTCGCTGAGGCTGCTGCGGCGCAACAGCGTACGAACGCGGGCCAGCAACACGCGGGGTTCGCAGGGTTTGGTGACGTAGTCATCGGCGCCCATTTCCAGGCCCAGCACCTGATCATGGCTGTCGTCGCGGGCGGTGAGCATCAGGATCGGCAGCGTGGCCGAATCCGCGCGCAACAAGCGACAGACTTGCAGGCCGTCGAGCCCCGGCAACATCAGGTCGAGGATCACCAGGTCCGGCGGATTGACCCGCGCACGCTCGCGCACGTGGTCACCGCGGCTGATCACGCTGACGGAGTAGCCGTTGCGTTCCAGGTAGCTGGAAATCAACTCGGAGAGCGCGGTGTCGTCTTCGACCAGGAGGATGTTGGGCATGGGTGTTTCCAGAGAGTGCAGTGGCGGCTGTTCGGGCCTCTTCGCGGGCAAGCCTCGCTCCTACAGGGATTGTTGTCGGCCATGGATTTCGCGGACGACACAAATCCTGTAGGAGCGAGGCTTGCCCGCGAAGGCGGCCTGACGTGCGCAATAAATTTCAAGCCGTGAAGGATATACGCCCTCACCCGCGCCTGAGCAAAACCATTACACAATTTCACACAGCACCAACAAAGCTTCACCGCTACCCTCGTCGCCTCCCCGTAGGATGCGGGAGTTCATTATTGGGGTATTTACATGTCAAAGAACCTGCTTGCCAAGCTCAGCCTGCTTGCCCTGGCGTTGACGCTGAGCGCGTGTGAAAAATCCACGAGCGCTGAAGAGCAGGCGCCGTTGGCCACCGTGCGCATCGAGACCATCAAACCCCGGCCCCTGTCGATCACCAGCGAACTTAGCGGACGGATTGCCGCGCCACGTATTGCCGAAGTGCGCGCCCGGGTCGCCGGCGTGGTGTTGCAACGCGCCTTCCACGAAGGCAGCGACGTGAAAAAAGGCGACGTGCTGTTCCGCATCGATCCGGCACCGTTCAAGGCTGACCTGGACAGCGCCGAAGCCTCGCTGCGCAAGGCCGAGGCCAACGCCTACCAGGCCAGGCTGCAAGAACAGCGCTACGCCCAGTTGATCGAGGGCAATGCCATCAGCGGCCAGGATTACGACAACGCCCGGGCCGCCGTACGGCAAACCGCCGCTGAAGTCGCGGCCAATAAAGCCGCCGTGGATCGAGCGAAACTGAATCTCGGGTACGCCACCGTCACCGCCCCCATTTCCGGGCGCATCGGCCGCGCACTGGTCACCGAAGGCGCATTGGTCGGGCAGAACGAAACCACGCCGCTGGCGCTGATCCAGCAGTTGAACCCGATTCATGCCGACCTCACCCAGTCGACCCGCGAACTCAACGACCTGCGCCGTGCCTTCCGCTCCGGCCAGTTGCAGGAAGTGGGTCAGGGTCAGGCCAAAGCCACGCTGATTCAGGATGACGGCAGCCTCTATCCGCTGCCGGGCAAGCTGCTGTTCACCGACATCACCGTCGATCCGGGCACCGGCCAGATCATCCTGCGCAGCGAGTTTCCCAACCCGGACCTCGACTTGCTGCCGGGCAGCTTCGTGCGGGTGCGCCTGGAACAAGCGGTGAACCAGCAAGGCATCAGCGTGCCGCAACGCGCCATTCAACGCGACAGCGCGGGTGTTGCGCAGGTGCTGGTGCTCGATGCGGAACTGCGCGTCGGCCAGCAAACCGTAGAGCTGGGCGCCGTGCAAAACGATCGCTGGATCGTCACCGCAGGCCTCAAGTCCGGCGACCGCATCGTCATCGAAGGCCTGCAACACGCCAAGCCCGGCGAGAAAGTACAGATCGACGATTCCCCTCTTCCACTTGCCCAGGTTTCTGGTCAGTAAGCAGGACGCTTTTCTATGCCGCAGTTCTTTATCGACCGCCCGGTGTTCGCCTGGGTGGTTGCCCTGTTCATCCTGCTGGCCGGTGCCCTGTCCATTCCGCAATTGCCGGTGGCGCAGTACCCCGATGTCGCGCCGCCGCAGATCGAAATCTACGCCGTGTACCCGGGCGCCTCGGCGCAAACCGTGGACGAAAGCGTGGTCAGCCTGATCGAGGAAGAGCTCAACGGCGCCGATCACCTGTTGTATTTCGAATCGCAAAGCAGCCTCGGCAGCGCCACGATCAAGGCGACTTTTCAACCGGGCACCAACCCGGAGATGGCTCAGGTGGATGTGCAAAACCGCCTGAAAGTCATCGAGTCGCGCCTGCCGCAAGCGGTCAACCAGCAAGGTTTGCAGGTGGAGAAAGTCTCCGCCGGTTTCCTGCTGCTGATTACCCTGACGTCTACTGACGGCAAACTCGACGACGTGGCGCTCAGCGATTACCTGGCGCGTAACGTGATGAACGAGATCAAGCGCCTGGACGGTGTCGGCAAGGCCCAGCTGTACGGCGCCGAGCGGGCGATGCGGATCTGGATCGACCCGCAGAAACTGATCGGTTTCAACTTGACACCGGCCGACGTCAACGCGGCCATCGTTGCGCAGAACGCCCAGGTTTCGGCCGGCAGCATCGGCGACCTGCCGACCCGCACCACCCAGGAAATCACCGCAACCGTTCTGGTCAAAGGCCAGCTGTCGACCCCGGAAGAATTCGCCGACATCGTGCTCAAGGCCAATCCGGACGGTTCCACCGTGCGCATCGGTGATGTGGCGCGGGTCGAGATCGGCAGCCAGGAATACCAGTTTGGCACGCGTCTGAACGGCAAGCCGTCCACCGCCGTCGGCGTGCAATTGTCGCCCGGCGCCAACGCCCTCAGCACTGCGACGCTGGTGCGGGCGAAGATGGATGAACTGGCGCGCTACTTCCCGGCCAATGTGGAATACAAGATCCCGTACGACACCTCGCCTTTCGTCAAAGTCTCGATCACCAAAGTGGTTTACACCCTGATCGAAGCGATGGTGCTGGTGTTCGCGGTGATGTTCCTGTTCCTGCAAAACTTCCGCTACACGCTGATTCCGACCCTCGTGGTGCCAGTGGCGCTGATGGGCACCTTTGCGACCATGCTCGCGCTGGAGTTCTCGATCAACGTACTGACCATGTTCGGCATGGTGCTGGCCATCGGCATCCTGGTGGACGACGCCATCGTGGTGGTGGAAAACGTCGAACGGATCATGGCCACCGAAGGCCTGTCGCCCAAAGAGGCGACGCGCAAAGCGATGAAGCAGATCACCGGGGCGATCATCGGCATCACTCTGGTGCTGGTCGCCGTGTTTATTCCAATGGCGTTCATGCAGGGTTCGGTCGGAGTGATCTACCGGCAATTCTCGCTGTCGATGGCCACCTCGATTCTGTTTTCGGCCTTCCTCGCCCTGACCTTGACCCCGGCGCTCTGCGCAACGCTGCTCAAGCCGATTGCCAAGGGTGAGCATCACGCCAAGGGCGGCTTCTTCGGCTGGTTCAACCGGCGCTTCGAGCAACTGACCGAGCGCTATCAGGGCTGGGTCGCTTATGCGCTGAAACGCAGCGGTCGTTACCTGCTGATCTACGGCGTGCTGCTGATCGGTCTAGGGCTGTGCTTCAGTCGTCTGCCCTCTTCGTTCCTGCCGGTGGAGGATCAGGGTTACACCATCACTGACATTCAACTGCCACCCGGCGCGAGCAAAAATCGCACGGTGCAGGTGGTCGAGCAGATCGAAGCGCACAACGCCACCGAACCGGGCGTCGGCGACAGCACGGTGATTCTCGGCTTCAGCTTCTCCGGCAGCGGGCAAAACGCGGCGCTGGCGTTTACCACGTTGAAAGACTGGTCGGATCGCGGCAGCGACGACTCGGCGAGTTCGATTGCCGACCGCGCCAACATCGCGCTGAGCCAGATCAAGGACGCCATGGCGTTCTCGGTCCTGCCGCCGCCGGTGGACGGCCTCGGCACCTCCAGCGGTTTCGAGTTCCGCTTGCAGGACCGTGGCGGCCTCGGCCATGCCACGCTGATGCAGGCGCGTACCGCGTTGCTGGCAGCCGCCGAGAAAAGTCCGATCCTGATGAACGTGCGCGAAAGCGCACTGGCTGAAGCGCCGCAGGTGCAACTGATCGTCGACCGTAAACAGGCGAATGCGCTGGGGGTTTCGTTTACCGACATCGGCAGCGTGCTGTCCACCGCTGTCGGTTCGGCTTACATCAACGACTTCCCCAATCAGGGGCGGATGCAGCGGGTGGTGGTCCAGGCTGAAGGCGATCAACGCAGTCAGGTCGCCGACCTGCTGAAGATCCACGTGCGCAACAGCAGCGGGAAAATGGTGCCGCTGTCCGCGTTCGTCCAGGCCAAATGGACTCAGGGCCCGGCGCAGTTGACCCGTTACAACGGCTATCCGGCAATCAGTATTTCCGGTGAACCGACGCCAGGTCACAGTACCGGTGAAGCCATGGCGGAAATCGAGCGACTGGTCGCGCAAGGGCCAGCGGGCCTGGGCCAGGAATGGACCGGGTTATCGCTGCAGGAACGGCTGTCCGGCAGCCAGGCGCCGATCCTGCTCGGGTTGTCGCTGTTGATCGTGTTCCTGTGCCTGGCGGCGTTGTATGAGAGCTGGTCGATTCCGACTTCGGTGCTGCTGGTGGTGCCGCTCGGCGTGCTCGGCGCCGTGTTGGCCGTGACCTTGCGCGGGATGCCCAACGACGTGTTCTTCAAGGTCGGGCTGATCACCATCATCGGCCTGTCGGCGAAGAACGCGATCCTGATCATCGAGTTCGCCAAGAGCCTGTACGACGAAGGCCACGACCTGATCGACGCCACCCTGCAAGCCGCGCGCCTGCGCCTGCGGCCAATCGTCATGACGTCCCTGGCGTTCATCCTCGGTGTCGTGCCGCTGGCGATCGCCACCGGCGCGAGCTCGGCAAGCCAGCAAGCCATCGGCACCGGGGTGATTGGCGGGATGATCACCGCGACACTGGCGGTGGTGTTTGTGCCGGTGTTTTTTGTGGTGGTGATGAAACTGGTGCGCAAACGCCACAAAAAAATCTAACCAACACCACATTCCCCTGTAGGAGCCGGCTTGCCGGCGATGAGGCCCTCGCTTACTGCGTCGCTCTCACGGCCGCCATC
>NZ_JAGYFX010000142.1:0-12447 GCF_019946615.1 Pseudomonas sp. BF-R-01 | reverse complement strand
CCTCGGCGTGCAGCTACTCCCACAAACCGACGCAAATCCATGACGTTGTGAACCCGTCCTTGTAGGAGCCGGCTTGCCGGCGATGGCGTCCTCGAAATCGCCATCGCCGGCAAGCCGGGCTCCTACAGGTTTTTCGGCGTACTTGAGATTGCTTTCGCGAGCAGGCTCGCTCCCACCGGGTTTTGTGAAAATGAACAATAATCCTCCGTGCCACTTGTGCAGCGGACCGGCGTTATTGTTCAGGCCGGCTGGCAGCATGGGGGCATTGGAACTGGAGAATTCGCATGAAAATCGTCATCGCCCCCGATTCGTTCAAGGACAGCCTAAGCGCACAAGGCGTGGCCGATGCCATTGCCCTTGGTCTGGTTGAAGTCTGGCCCGATGCGCAACTGGTCAAATGCCCGATGGCCGATGGGGGCGAAGGCACGGTCGAGTCGATTCTGGCCGCCTGCGAAGGTCAACTCCGTCGCACTCGCGTCAAAGGGCCGCTGGGCACAACGGTCGACGCCGCGTGGGGCTGGTTGCCCCAGAGCCTCACCGCCATCATCGAGATGGCCGAGGCCAGCGGCTTGCAACTCGTTCCGCCGGGGCAACGCGATGCGTGCATCAGCAGCACCTTCGGCACCGGTGAGTTGATCCGCGCGGCACTCGACGCCGGGGCGCAACGGGTGATCCTGGCGATTGGCGGCAGCGCCACCAACGACGGCGGCGCGGGGGCGATGCAAGCGCTGGGCGTGAAACTGCTCGATGCACAAGGCCAAACCCTGGCGCCCGGCGGATTGGCACTGGCGCAACTGGCGCGCATCGATCTCAGTGACATCGATCCGCGTCTGACCGACGTGCGCTTCGACATCGCCGCCGACGTCAACAATCCCCTGTGCGGCCCCCACGGCGCCTCTGCGATTTTCGGTCCGCAAAAAGGCGCAACGCCTGCGCAGGTCGAGCAACTGGATCGCGCCCTCGGGCACTTCGCCGGGCTTTGCGCCCAGGTCCTCGGCAATGACGTGCGTGACGAGCCGGGCAGCGGCGCGGCGGGTGGCCTGGGGTTTGCCGCCAAGGCCTTCCTGGGCGCGCAGTTCAAAGCCGGGGTTGAAGTGGTCGCCGAATTGGTCGGCCTGGCCGATGCGGTCAAGGGCGCCGACCTGGTGATCACCGGCGAAGGCCGCTTCGATGCGCAAACCCTGCGCGGCAAGACACCGTTTGGTGTCGCACGCATCGCCGGGCAACACGGCGTACCGGTCATCGTCATCGCCGGCACCTTGGGCGAGGGTTATCAGGCCCTGTACGAACATGGCATCGACGCCGCGTTTGCCTTGGCGAGCGGGCCAATGACCCTGGAGCAGGCGTGCACCGAGGCGCCACGGTTGTTGCGTGAGCGGGCGAGCGACATCGCCCGGGTCTGGCGTATCGCCAAACGCCAATCCTGAATACCCCACGGCCATTGTAGGAGCGAAGCTTGCTCGCGAAGGACGTGAGGGCAACGCGTTCATCCAGACAACCTGCGTCATCGTTGACGACCTTCGCGAGCAAGCTTCGCTCCTACAGGGGGACGCGGCGAACCAAAGATCAGTGTTTCACGGATGAAACACTCGTAATCCCTTGAAATATATTTCGCAAATCCCCGCAAAAATCCTCAACCCCAGCCGATACAGATATCAGGCGCACACAAACCTATTACAACAGTGGCGCCAGCCTGAGCGGTGCGCCTCAATGCCCGCCCGCCAGTGATCACGGCAAGGACGCTCGAAGACTCAATCACCCGAGTATCGTCCTATGTCCCTGCGTAATCTGAACATCGCGCCTCGAGCTTTCCTGGGTTTTGCCTTCATTGCCTTGCTGGTCATCGTGCTGGGTGTATTTGCCGTGAGCCGCATGACGACCATTCGCCAGGCCTCGGTCGACATGGAGACGACGCAACTGCCCAGCATCGGGTTTTTGGGCAACATGACGGAAAACGTCCTGCGCATGCGCATCCTCTCGTTCCGGGTGTTGGTCAACCGCGAACCCGCCGCGTTGCAGGAAGCCCAGACTCGCATCGGCGTCCTCACCGACAAGCTGCGCAGCGCTCAGGCCAGCTACGCAGCTTTGCCCGCCCAGCCAGAAGAAGCCGCGCTGTACAAGACGTTCACCGCCACCCTCGACACCTATATGCAAGCGCAGAACCAGATGATGGAACTGTCGCGGCAGAACAAGCTGGATGAGATGCGCACCCTGATCAATACGCGGATCAAGGACGGCACCGACCAGATGGGCGAGCAGCTCAATAAACTGGTGGCACTCAACACCAGCGACGCCAAGACCGCATCGGCCGAAGCGGGCGAACACTACAGCAACGCCATCACCGGCATCGTGGTCGTTGCGGTGATCGCCGCACTGATGACCGTGTTGCTGGCCTGGCTGTTGACCCGCAGCATCGTCACCCCGCTGAACCGTGCATTGCAGGCTGCTGAAACCATCGCGGGCGGCAACCTGCGCAACGTCATTGAAGTCGATGGCAAGGATGAACCGGCACGTTTGCTCGGCGCCTTGTCCGCGATGCAGGCCAGTTTGCGCAAAACCATCGAGCAAATCGCCGGTTCCGCCACGCAGCTGGGCGCCGCCGCCGAAGAGCTGAGCACGGTCACGCAAGAAGCGTCCCGCGGTCTGCAACAGCAAAACAATGAAATCGAACAAGCCGCCACCGCTGTCAACGAAATGACCGCTGCCGTGGAAGAAGTGGCGCGCAACGCCGTGTCGACTTCCGAAGCCTCGAACCAGTCGACCCAGGCTGCTCGTGAAGGTCGCGACCGCGTGGTGGAAACCGTCGATGCGATCCAGACGATGACCCACGACGTGCAGAACACCTCGCTGATGATCGAAGGCCTGGCCGCTCAGGGCCGGGACATCGGCAAGGTACTGGACGTGATTCGCGCCATTGCCGAACAGACCAACCTGCTGGCACTGAACGCCGCGATTGAAGCGGCCCGTGCCGGTGAAGCCGGACGTGGTTTTGCGGTGGTGGCGGACGAGGTGCGGGCGTTGGCGCATCGCACGGCGCAATCGACTCAGGAAATCGAGAAGATGGTCGCTGGCATCCAGAACGGTACGGGGGAGGCGGTGTCGTCGATGCAGCAAAGCAATCAGCGCACCCACAGCACCTTGGAAATGGCCCGAGCCGCCGGTGTCGCGCTGGAGCAGATCACTCAGTCGATCCATCTGATCAACGAACGCAACCTGGTGATCGCCAGCGCGTCCGAAGAGCAGGCGCAGGTGTCCCGCGAAGTCGACCGCAACCTGGTGAACATTCGCGACCTGGCGACCCAGTCCGCTGCCGGGGCCAATCAGACAAGCGCTGCCACCCATGAACTGTCGCGCCTGGCCGTTGATTTGAATGCCATGGTGGCGCGTTTCGTGATTTGAGATAGGGTTGAGACTAGGAACACGCGCGATTGGAGAAATACATGCGCTATTCAGCCTTGACCCAACGAATTGCCGGAGACGGCGCTGCGGCCTGGCAGATTCATTACCGAGCATTGGAATTACGAGAGCAGGGCGTCGATGTGTTGCTGTTGTCGGTGGGCGATCCGGACTTCGATACGCCGCGCCCCATCGTCCAGGCGTGCATTGACAGCCTGCTGGCTGGCGACACGCATTACTCGCAAGTGCGCGGCAGTCGCGGGCTACGGGACAGCATCGTCAACCGTCACCGACGTTGCAGCGGTCAGGAGGTCGATGCGGATCAGGTGATTGTGACGCCCGGCGCCCAGTGCGGGGTGTATTCGGTCGTGCAATGCCTGCTCGATCCGGGCGATGAAGTGATCGTCGCCGAACCGATGTACGTGACCTATGAAGGCGTGTTCGGTGCCTGCGGGGCGAAAGCGGTGCCGGTGGCGGTGCGTCCGGAGAACGGCTTTCGCGTTGATCCGGCGGATGTCGCGGCGCTGATCACGCCGAAAACCCGCGCGCTTTTGCTCAACAGTCCGAACAACCCTTCCGGTGCCAGTCTGTCGCTGAAGATCTGGCAGGAACTGGCATCGCTGTGCATTCGGCACAACCTGTGGCTGATCAGTGACGAGGTTTACAGCGATCTGTTGTACGAGGGCGAGCACATCAGCCCGGCCAGCCTGCCGGGCATGGCCGAGCGCACCGCGACGCTCAACAGCCTGTCCAAATCCCACGCCATGAGCGGCTGGCGGGTCGGTTGGGTGATCGGGCCCAAACCCTTGATTGACCATCTGGAACATCTGTCGTTGTGCATGCTGTTCGGCATTCCGGACTTTGTGCAGAAGGCGGCGCAAGTTGCGCTGGAGGGTGATCTGCCGGAAGTGGCGATGATGCGCGAAGAATACCGTCAACGCCGTGACCTGGTGTGCGCGAGCCTGAGTGCGTGCCCGGGGGTGCGGGCGGTTCGGCCGGATGGCGGGATGTTTGTGATGGTTGATGTGCGCCAGACCGGGTTGTCTGCCCAGCACTTCGCCGAGCGGCTGCTGGAGGGCTATGGCGTTTCGGTGCTAGCCGGCGAAGCGTTCGGGCCGAGCGCGGCGGGGCACATCCGGATCGGGTTGGTGGTGGATCAACGGAAACTGGCGGATGCGTGTCGGCGGATTGCGTTGTGTGCGGCGGATCTTCTGGAAGCGCGCCGGGCCTGACAGATTTGTGTTGGCAATGCCGGCCCCTTCGCGGGCAAGCCTCGCTCCTACAGGTGCTGCGTAATCCCGTAGGAGCGAGGCTTGCCCGCGAAGACTGACTTGCAGGCGCCGAATCTCTTAATCCTTCCACGCCCGGGTATTCACCAGATTCTTCGGCCGCTCACCCGCCAACGCTGCCAGCAGATTGTCCACCGCACACGTCGCCATCGCTTCGCGCGTTTCATGGGTCGCTGAGCCAATGTGCGGCGTTGCCACCACGTTGTTCAGTTGCAACAGCGGCGAGTCCGGGTTCAGCGGTTCGCGTTCGAACACATCCAGCCCCGCTGCGCGAATCTGCCCGGAACGCAACGCTTCGATCAGCGCCGTTTCGTCCACCACTTTGCCCCGCGAGATATTGATGAAGATCGTCTCTGGACGCATCAGCGCAAACTGTTCAGCACCGATCAGCCTCTCGGTTTCCACTGTCAGCGGCAATGTCAGGCAAACGAAATCGGCCTGCTGCAACAGCTCCGGCAGGCTGCGGTATTGCGCATTGAAGCGCTGTTCCACCGCCGGTTTCGGCGAGTGGCTGTGATAGATCACCGGCATGCCGAAACCGAAATGACCGCGTTGGGCCAACGCTTCGCCGATCCGCCCCATGCCAATGATGCCCAGGGTTTTGCCGTGCACATCGCTGCCGAAATGCACGGGGCCGATGTTGCGGTTCCACTGGCCGGCACGAACCATGTTCGCCAGTTCCACCACGCGCCGGGCCGTCGCGAGGATCAGCGCAAAACCGGTGTCGGCGGTGGTTTCGGTGAGCACGTCCGGGGTGTTGCTGAGCAGGATTCGCCGCTCGGTCAGGTAGTCGATGTCGTAGTTGTCGACGCCCACCGAAACGCTGGCGATGGCGCGCAGATTAGGCGCCAGATCCAGCAGGCCCGCGTCCAGTTTCAGACTGGCACCGAGCAACCCATGAGCGCGGGGCAGGGCCTCGCGCAGTTGCGCCAGGCCATCGGCGTCGAGGTTGTCGATCAGCGTCACGTCGGTCTGCTCATGCAGGCGAGCCATCAGCAACGGTGAGAGTTTCTTGTACAGCACGACCTGCTTTTTCATCGTATTCATCTCTGCATCAATTCAAGGATGGGCGGCGGTCGGGCGTGTTTGCGCAACCGCAGGACGTTCCCGGTCGCTGGCGCCGGGCTTGAGGAGAATCGTCAGCACCACCGAAAACATCAGCGCGCCGCTCATCAGCAGGTAAGACGCGCCCGGCGAACCGGTGGAGCTGTTCAGGTAACCGACCAGATAAGAGCCGCCAAACGAGCCGAGCGCGCCCATGCTGTTGATCAACGCCATGGCGCCACCGGCGACGTTGGCCGGGAGGATTTCCGGGATGATCGCGAAGAACGGTCCGTAAGGCGCGTACATGCAGGCCCCGGCAATCACCAGCAGGGTGTACGACCACCAGAAATGTTCGGCGCCCAGCGCGTACGATCCGTAGAACGCAATCGAGGCGATCAGCAGCGGCGGCCAGACAAAGCGTTTGCGCTTTTGCAGTTTGTCCGAGCCCCAGGACACCAGCAGCATGCCGATCACCGCCGCCAGATACGGCAGCGCCGACAGCCAGCCGGCTTCGACCATGTCCATTTGTGCGCCGGCCTTGAGGATCGACGGCAGCCACAGCACGAAGCCGTAGACGCCGATGCTCCAGCAGAAAAATTGCAGGGCCAGGATGATCACTTTCGGCGAGCGGAAGGCTTCGGCGTAGTTCTTCACCGCCTTGATGCCCACCTGTTCGGCGGCGAGGGCGCTTTCCAGATCGTGCTTTTCGGCGTCGCTGAGCCACTTGGCCTGGGCCGGACGATCATCCGCCAGGCGCCACCAGATAAACGCCCAGAGCACTGCCGGCAAACCTTCGATGATAAACATCCAGCGCCAGCTGTAATGCTGCACCAGATAGCCCGACACCACCGACATCCAGAGCATGGTCACCGGGTTGCCGAGGATCAGAAAAGTGTTGGCCCGCGAGCGTTCGGCACGGGTGAACCAGTGGCACAGGTAGATCAGCATGGCCGGCATCACCGCGGCTTCGACCACGCCGAGCATGAAGCGAATGACGATCAGCCAGTAGGCGTTGGAGACGATCCCGGTGAGCGTCGCCAGACTGCCCCAGAGGATCAGGCTGACGAAAATCAGTTTCTTCACACTGTGTTTTTGCGCGTAGATCGCGCCGGGCACCTGGAAGAAAAAGTAGCCGAGGAAGAACAGTGCGCCGAGCATCGACGACAGGCCAGGCGTGATCATCAGGTCGGCGGCCATCCCGGAGGCGGCGGCGAATCCGTAGTTGGCGCGGTCCAGGTACGCCAGGCTGTAGGTGATGAATACGATGGGCATGATGTACCACCAGCGGCGGGTGGCGAGCGTTGCGGTTTTCATGAGTGGTGCTCCTGAGCTTGTTGTTTTTGTCGCAGCAGGTAACGGGTCAGATCAAGCTTTTGCAGTGGTAGTGATGGCCTCTTCGCGAGCAAGCTTCGCTCCTACAGGTTCGCGCTAAACCTGTAGGAGCGCGGCTTGCCCGCGAACAGCGGTCTCGAATTCGATGGACATCTCGGATCGGGTCGGCAACCCCTCCATATCCCCACGACTCTGTACGGCACGGCTACCAATCCAGTTGGCGCGTTTCACGGCGTCCGCAACGCTGTGGTTTTCCAGCAGCGCGCTGATCATGCCGACGGCAAACCCGTCACCGGCACCGACCGTGTCGACCACCGTTTCCACGGGCACGCCCGCCACGAAACCGTCATCCAGATGCGTGCGGTAATACGCGCCGTGCGGGCCGAGCTTGATCGCCACCGCTTCGGCACCCTGGTCGAGGTAAAACGCGGCGATGTCAGCCGGGTCTTCATAGCCGGTCAGCAAGCGACCTTCACTCAAACCCGGCAGCACCCAGTCGGCGAGGGCGGCGAGGCGGTTGATTTCGCTGATCATCTGTTGCGTGCTGGCCCACAGGCTCGGGCGCAGGTTCGGGTCGAAGGACACACTGCGCCCGGCCTCACGCATGCGCGTCATCAGTTCGAAAGACATCTGTCGCGCCGTTTCCGAGAGCGCCGGAGGAATGCCGGTGGCGTGCAAGTGCCGCGCCTTGAGCAGTTCGGGGATGATCGACTTCGGCGACAGATGACTCGCCGCCGAGCCGCGCCGAAAGTACTCGACCCTGGGATCGTCGCCATCGTCGGTGCGTGACTTGAGCTGAAACCCGGTCGGGTGTGCGGCATCGAGGGCAACGTTACTGCAATCCAGGCCTTCCTTTTTCAAGGTGTCGATCACGAAGCGCCCCAGAGAGTCGTCGCCGACCCGGCTCAGCCACGCCACCTTGAACCCCAGTCGCGATAAACCGATGGCGACGTTGCTGTCGGCCCCGGCAATGCGTTTGTGAAAGTGGTCGACGTTGGCGAGGTCGCCATTTTGATCGGCGACAAACATCGCCATGGTTTCGCCGAACGACAGGATATCGATCTCAGACATGAGCGCTCTCCAGGCGTGCTTGCCCCAAGTGGGCGAGGGCGGCGACATGCTCGGTGGTGAGCCGCACCAGGTCGTCGCCTTGCAGCGGATATTCCGCGGCCCGCATCACGCCTTGGGCCATGTGCCGCAGCAGTTGTTCCCACGAATGCAGGTCGCTGGCAGCAGGCGGCATGGCGACCAGTTTGCCGTCGGCCCGGCGTGACACGGCTTTGCAGTGTACGTAGCCGACGTGACGCCCGAGCAGGCGCGCGGCGCTGCTGGCGGACTGGTCCTGCCAGTGCCAGTTGCCGATGTCGAAGGTCATTTTGATCGGCAGATTGTGTTGCTCGACTGCTGCGAAAAAACGCTGGAACGGTTCGATGCGACCACCGTGCAGGGTCTGATCGTTTTCCACCAGCAGTTGCACGGCGCTTTTTCCCAGGATCCGGGCGAGGGTTTGCAGGTCGCTGGTGTCGGTGAAGTAACCGAGGGACACCTTCAGCCAATTGGCGCCGAAGGCCTGGGCGCGTTGCAGGGCGGTGATCAGTTGCGGATTGGGTTTCGACTGGCCGGCCAGCCACAGTTCCATCGGCGAGGAATACACGCTTTCGAGGCCTTGCGCCTGGGTGGCATCGGCCAGTTGGGCGGGGTCTTCAACGGTCAGCAGTTCTTCGCGCCATTCGATGTGGCTGGCGCCCGCAGCTGCGAGGATATCGATGAAATGGCCTTGACCGCGCTGGCGGACGAGGTCGGCGCCGTAGCTGGAGAGGCTGATGGAAACGGGTGGTTTATGCATTGTCATGGACCTCTGAAACCGGTTTCATTTTTGTTCAAAAAAAAGGATGAGGTTTTGTGGTGATCTTTTGGGCCCCTTCGCGGGCAAGCCTCGCTCCTACGGGTTGTCGGTGTCCTGTAGGAGCGAGGCTTGCCCGCGAAGGGGCCGAAACATTCACCGAGAATTTCCCAGGGTCGACCCACGCTCAATCAACCGCGCCGAAAAATCCATCGTCCGCACCGGCCCGTCATCCCCGCGCAAGCGCTTGAGCAAGCATTCAAACGCACTCGCGCCCATCTCGGTCGTCGGTTGGGCGAGGGCGGTGATGCCGCTGCCCACCAGCGGGTACCAATCCAGATCATCGAGGGCGATCAAGCCGACATCCTCGAACAACGTGCACTGCAATTCGCGCAACGCATGGGTCGCGGCCAGCGCCGCAATCCCGTTCGCGCAGAACAGCGCCTTCGGGCCGGGGCCGGGGGTATCGAGAAAAGTCTTGAGGTTTGCCGTGAGGTCACTGCCGGTTTCGATCATCGTTCCGCGCAGCGCCGAACGCCGGGCGATCTGCGCCTTGAAACTGCTGACTCGTTCGATCCGTGAACTGGTGCCGTCAAACGGTTCGGTGACCAGCAGCACATCGTGGTAACCGCGTTCTTCAAGGTGGGCAATGGCGATCTCGACCGCTGCCGGGTTGTCCAGCCCGACCATGTCACTTTCGAGGTGCTCGACCTTGCGGTCCACCAGCACCAGCGGCATCTCTCGATGCAGTTCCTGCAATTCGTCGCGGTGGTGGCCGAGGGTGTTCACGATCAGCCCTTCGATGTTGTACGAGCGCAGCAGGGCCAGGTGCTGGCATTCCTGCTCGTCATCGCGGTCGGTGTTGCACACCACCAGGCTGTAGCCGTGTTGACGGCAGGCGGTTTCCACCCCATGCATCACGGCAATCGAATAAGGGTTGCGGATGTCGGCGACCAGCATGCCGATCAGGCGGGTTCGTCCACGTTTCAGACCGCGAGCCATCTGGTTCGGGCGATAGCCCAGTTCGGCAATCGACTGTTCGATGCGCAACGCAATCGCATCGGACAGCAAGGCGCGATCCTCGCCGATGAACCGTGACACGCTGGCCTTGGAGACCTTGGCATGTTCGGCGACATCAAGCATGGTCACGCGGCTGCGCTGGGCGGCGGAGAAATCGTTCACGGTCTGAAACCTTCTTATTGGAGTTATAAGGTCCGTGCGTTTGAGATCGCACTGAAACCGGTTTCAGAAGACACCAAAAGCGAATACGCCGTCAAGCCCCGCATCGTCGATTGTCCGACAATGGCCGACGAATGGGATTCAGGCCCAAAGACTCAACCAGGCCGACCCCAACAGCAACAGGGCCATGCAGCGATTGAAACGTTGCATTGAGCGAGGTGAACGCAGCCAGCGCGTGGAGCCCGCGCCGAGCAATGCCCAGACCCCAAGGCAGGGCAGGGAAATCAGAAAGAACGCCAGCGACAACACCATCACATGGGCCAGGCGCTGTTCGCCGGCCCCGGCAAATACACTGACAACCGCCAGCGCCATCATCCAGGTTTTCGGGTTGATCAGTTGCAGGCCGGCAGCGCCCAAAAGACCGAGCCGGGCGTCGGCATCTTGGTTGGTGACGGCCTCTGCCGGGGCGTTGAAAATCTGCCAGGCGAGGTAACTCAGCCAGGCCACGCCGATCCACTGCATCGCGGTTTGCACGAAGGGCCAAGCGGTCAGCGACGCCCCGGCACCACTGCCGACCAACAACACAATTGTCGCGGCGCTGGCACAGGCGCCGAAGATGATCGGCACGGCGGCCACCAAGCCGTATCGGGCACTGTTGCTCAACACCAGAATATTGGTCGGGCCGGGCGTGATCGACGCCACGAACGCAAACAACAGGAAGGGCAGTAACGTCGGGAAAGTGGACAGCATCGCGGGCAAACTCCGGTGAAGATCTTTGAAGTCGATCTTCACAATCCCACGGTCAACTGTCTGGAAGATTTGAGCAGCGCTTGCGATACAACGCGGGCGTCAGGCCGTAGGCCCGCACGAACCAACGGCCCAGATGACTCTGGTCGGCGAACCCCAACGTCATGGCCACCGTGGCCGGTTGTTCGCCTCGGGCCAGCATTCTGCGGGCCGTGGCCAGGCGCAATTGCACCAGATAGGCGTGCGGGGCGATGCCGTAAGCAGCCTTGAACGCGCGGGTCAGGCGAAAGCGATCGACGCCCGTTGCGGCGGCCAGTTGGTCGAGGCCGATGTCCTCGTGGGCATGGGCGTGCAGATATTCCCGAGCCTTCTGCGCCACCAACGGCAATCGCGGGTCTTCGCCATAACGGGCACGCCAGTGCAGGTGAGTGGTGAGGCGTTCGAGCAAACCGTCGAGGGCAGTCTGGCGGACGATTTTCAGCTCGCCGTTGTGCAGCGCCTGAAACGCCAGGCTGGTGGCGTGGGCCAGGCGCACGTCGGTGGCCAGGGTATTGGCGAAGCTCAATTGACTGTTGTCCGGCGCGTTGTCGAACACGGCACTGAGTTCGCGTTTCAACCACTGCGGGTCGAGGTACAGCATGCGGTAGGTGAAACCGTCTGCCGTCGGTGCTTCGCCATCATGGATGTCACCCGGTTCGAGCAAAAACACCTTGCCCGGCGTGCTCTGGTGCCGGGCCCGCCGGCAGTTGAATTGCTGCACCCCTTGCTCGGTGACGCCCACCAGATAGCTGTCATGCCAGTGTGGATCGTAGGCGTGGCCCTCGAAATGCGCGCGCAGCGTCTCGATGCCGGTGTCGGCGTCCTGGGCCAGGTCGATCCAGTTGTGAGTGGTCATGCTGCACCTGCGAGACGGATTGCCGGGTTATTTAACGCCCGTGGCGAGGGCGATGCCTAGAACGTTTGTGCACGGCTCAGTTGAACAGGCCCGCAGCGATGTTGATCGAGAACCCGAGAATCGCGGTGTTGAACAGAAAACCGATCAGCGACTGCGCGAGCACAATCTTGCGCAATTCCCGAGTGGCCACGCCGACATCGGAGGTCTGCACGGCTGCGCTGATGGTGAACGAGAAATACAGGAAGTCCCAATAATTGGGGGTGGTCAGCCCTTCAGCGAAGCGCAAAGCCGGGTCTTTGCCGGCCCAGGTGTAGAACAGGCGGGCGTAATGCACGCTGAAAATCACCCCGATCAACAGCCATGAACCGATGACGGTCAGTGCGGTATACCCGTAATGCAACAGCTTGCGGGTGGTTTCCAGGTCCTTGCTGCCGACCAGTTCGAAGGTGATGGTCGCCAGGCTGGCGATGGCGGCGATGCACACCACGAACAGCACCAGCCCGGCGTTCTCGTCTTCGACTTCGGCAATGCGTTTCACATCCGGCGCTTTGGCGCGGGCGGCGAGCCAGAGCATCAGCACCAGATACGACCAGACCCCGGTGTTCCAGCCGAAGAGGATTTTGCTGATGATCGAATCGGCCGGAGCCAGAATGCCCACCGCAACACCGAGGGTCGCAGCGGCGGACAGGCGAGGGTGGGTGCGGGCGAGGAAGGGCATGGAG